>DASPGQ010000232.1 GCA_035620555.1 Vicinamibacteria bacterium | reverse complement strand
TCTTTGCGGTATCGATGCTGGGGATGGGCTTTCTCTTCCTTCTGCTTTCGAGCGTGCGGGACGACTCCCGTTTCGTGGCGACAACCGGCCTCACGACGCTCGTGGCCCTTACGGCGCATTTCGGGATGCTCATCGAGGCGCTCCTGCTGTGGCCTCTCTGGCTTCTGGGAGCCTCGATGCGCGTCCGAGTAGCGGTCCTGCTCGGCTTCGTCCTGGCCGGAATCTATTACCTCGGGTATTGGGAGCTCTTCTCGAGCCAGTGGGGCCGGGGCGTCACCGGGGAAGCCTCCTCGGGGGCCTACGGTCTTGCTTTCGTGGGTGAACAGCTCGGATGGGTCTTCTGCCTGACGTCGGTTCTCGGTGCCTTTCCGATCGTTCGCCGTTTCCGCGAAAGCCCGTTTCACACGGCGGCTGCGAGCTGGCTCGCCGTCACCGGAGTATTTCTCGTCATCGAGCTCGTGACCCCGATCGAGATCCGTTACTGGCTCCAGGCACTGCCGATTCTGGCGCTTCTGTCGGGGCTGTACCTTTCTCGCGCGCTCGACCGCGGGCGTTCTGGCAAGGTGGCTGCGTGGGCGGCCATCGCCTATATGTGCGTGATCGGCTTGCGGAACCTTCACGAGGTGCTCCTGTTTCGATATCACTGAGTCGCGAGCCCGCCTCTCTTATCGGCAGCCGTAGGCATTCGAGCGCCATCTGGGTTAGAGTCTCTGCTTTCGGGAGGAGCCTTATGAAGCCATTGGTCGCCATCGTCTTCATGCTTGCATTCGCCTCTGGTCTCGTGTCCTGCGGTCGGACGGGGGACGTCGCGGTTACACCCGACGGGAGCCAGGCTTTCGTCGGCATGAGGCTCTTCGATGGGAGCGGGGCGGACGCCATCGAGAACGCCGTTCTCGTCGTCCGTAACGGTCGCGTCGAAGCGGCCGGCACGGCGGACGTCGTGGCGATACCCGACGGTGCCGAGCGCATCGACCTCACCGGAAAAACGATCGTCCCGGGGCTGATCAACGCGCATGGCCACGTCAACGACGTTCTCGGCCTCGAGTCGGGGCATTACGACGAGGCGAACTTGCGGCGCCAGCTCGCTCTTTACGCGCGCTACGGGGTCACCGCTGTCAACTCCCTCGGTGGGGACGGTGAGGAAGCGATTCGGCTTCGCGATTCCGAAGACGAAACGCTCAATCGCGCCCGCATCACCCTGGCCGGGGAGGTCGTGACCGGCGAGACGGTGGAGGAGGTCCAGGCCGCGGTCGACAGAAACGCAGCGATGGGCGTCGATTTCATCAAGATTCGCGTCGACGACAATCTCGGAAGCTCCACGAAGATGCCACCCGAGCTCTATCGCGCCGTCATCGATCGCGCTCACGAGAAGAGCTTGCGGGTCGCGAGTCATCTGTTCTACCTGGATGACGCCAAGGGCCTTCTCGAGGCCGGCACGGATTTCGTGGCGCACAGCGTGCGCGACCAGGAGGTCGACGAGGAGCTGGTTCAGGCGCTCTCGGACTCCGGCGTCTGTTACTGTCCCACCCTCACCCGCGAGGTCTCGACTTACGTTTACGAATCCGTACCCGATTTCTTCGAGGATCCATTCTTTCTCCGGGACGCGGACCCCGAGGTACTCGAACAGCTTCGAGATCCCGAGCGGATGCAGGGTGTCGCCGAGAGCGAGAGCGCTCAGGCCTACAAGAAAGCTCTGGAGGTGGCGATGACCAACCTGAAGAAGGTTTCGGATGGCGGTGGCACCATCGCTTTTGGTACCGATACCGGACCCGCCGCCCGTTTCCAGGGTTATTTCGAGCACATGGAGCTCGGCTTGATGGCCGACGCGGGGCTGTCGCCGAAGCAGATTCTCATGTCCGCGACCGGGGACGCCGCCCGCTGCCTCGGCTTCGACGACATCGGCACCCTCGCGCCCGGGAAGTGGGCCGACTTCATCGTGCTCGGCGAGAACCCGCTCGACGACATCGAGAACATGAGAAGCATCGAGTCCGTCCGCATCGCCGGGAACGAGGTACCGCAGACGTCGAGCGAGTAGTCGGCGAATCTCATCGATCTTGGCGTGGCTGTCGGTCGGCCATCGCGGAATCTCAACATATCGGTTTCCGATATGCTAGAATTCCCGGGATGAGTGGATCGAAGAGCTCTCGTCGGCCGCTGAGGCCTCACGAGCTCCACGTTCTCGTGGCGCTCGCTGCCGGCGAGCGTCACGGTTACGCCATAAAGCAAGAAGTCTCAGCCAAAAGCGCGGGCGCGGTGCAGCTCGGACCGGGAACGCTCTACGAGACCATCGCCCGCCTCCTCGATCGCGGCTTTATTCGCGAGGTGTCCCCGAAGCGAAGCGACGTCGAGCACGCGCAGAGGCGGTACTACGCCCTCACGGCGAGGGGACGCCGTCTCTTGGCGGCGGAGGTCGAACGATTGGAAGACGTCGTTCGCACCGCGCGCGCGCGTCTGGGGGAAGCTTGAGCGAGACCGAGGGCCCGTCGGCGGGAGAGCGACTCTACCGGCTCGTTCTCTACCTCTATCCGCCGCGCTTTAGAGAACGCTTCGGCGAAGAAATGCTGGACGCGTACCGGGCGGAACGGGCGGCGGGGGAGAGCGGATTCTTGTTGCGCGATCTCGCCGTGAGCTTGGGGCGCTCCTGGGCCGGAAGCCTGAGGAAGCCAAGCGGTAAGGAGGAACGCCGAACGAATGCGGTGACTGTCGATCGGGATCTGGCCTATGCGTTGCGTGCGCTTCGTTCTCAGCGTGCATTCTCGCTTGCCATTGTCGCTACCCTGACACTCGGGATCGGTGCCGTCGTCTCGGTCTACAGCGTTTTCCGCGCCGTCCTGCTGAAGCCGCTTCCGTATCCTTCGCCCGACCGGCTGGTGCGCCTTTGGGATCGGCACGAGACGGTGCCTTTCTTCTCGGTCTCGGTGGGAAACTTCCTCACCTGGCGCGACGAGGTACGCCGGTTCGACGAGCTCGGAGCTTACCGAGAAGACGGATTCAATCTCCTCGTCGACGGCGATCCCCTGCGCGTCCCCGGTGCGAGGGTGACGGCGAGCTTATTGCGCGTCCTCGGCATCGAGCCTTCTCGCGGTCGCAACTTTCTCGACGAGGAGGACCGTCCCGGGGGCGATCGCGTCGTGCTGCTCACCCACGGTCTGTGGTCGAGTGCCATGGGTGCCGACCCCTCGGCTCTCGGGCGGACGCTCGTTGTCTCCGGCGAGCCACATACCGTCGTCGGGATCCTGCCGCCGGATTTCGTCTTCCCGCAGCAGCCGAAGGTCGAGATCCTCGTCCCGTTCGCGTTCGACGCCACGGATCCGGACCGCTCCGCCCATTTCCTTCGGGTGCTCGGGAGGCTCCGGCCTGGCGCGCGCGTGGAGGACGCGGGAGTCGAGCTCGCGACGCTCGCCGAGCGGATGGCAGGCGAGTTTCCGGGAACGAACGAGGGATGGACGGTTGCCGTCCTGCCGCTCCATGAGGCGATGGTCGAAGAGGTCACAAGGGGACTCCGCGTTCTGTTCATCGCCGTCGTCGTCGTTTTTCTGATCGCCGGTGCGAACGTCTCGAACCTGGCGCTCACCCGCGCCTTCAGCCGAAGCCGCGAGCTCGCGCTCCGCTCCGCACTCGGTGCAGGCCGTAGGAGGCTCGCGGGACAGCTCGTGGTCGAGCATGTTTTTCTCGCATTGCTCGGGGGTCTCGGGGGTCTCGTAATCGCCTGGGGCGTTATTTCGGCGACACCGTCGATCCTTCCGGAGAGTCTTCCGCGCCAGGCGGAGATCTCGCTCGATGCGCACCTGTTCGCGTTCGGGTTCCTCCTCGCGGCCCTGACCGGAGTCGCGGTCGGCGCGTGGCCGGCGCTCGTTGGGTCGAGAAGCTCTCTCGTTCGCTCCCTGAAAGCCTCCTGGGGAGGCACCCGCGTGCGGTCCATCCTCGTAACGGTGGAGGTGGGGCTTGCCGTCATGCTACTCGTGACCGCAGGCTTACTTCTGCGGACGCTCGGCGCGATCTCTCGAGTGGAGCTGGGATTCGATCCCGAGAGCGTCCTGACGATGGAAGTGACACCTGTCGAAGCCACCTATCCAGGGCCCGCGGACCGCGCGGGTCTCTACCGGGAGATCCTCGCGCGTGTCGAAGCGCTTCCCGGCGTTGTCTCCGCGGCTGCGGTCCATCGTCTTCCGCTCGACGGCGGCAACTCTTCCTATCCGGCGTACGTCGAGGGACGTCCCCCAGCGAGCGGAAACCGCTTTCCCGCGTTCAACTACCGCGCGGTGGGAGGAGACTACTTCGAGGCCTTCGGGATGACGCTCCTTTCCGGGCGAAGCTTCGATCCCGTCGAGACCTGGGAGACCGGCGGCGTCGTGGTGGTGAACGAGGCGATGGCCGCCTCGCTCTGGCCAGGTGGTGGCGCGCTCGGAAGCCGCCTCGGTCCTTCCCCCGACGGGCCCTGGCTCGAGGTCATCGGTATCGTCGGAAACGCACGCGAGTCGTCGCTCGACGAAGAGCCAGAGGCGGCGATGTACCTCCCCTATTCCGTCGCCCCCGTACCGACCATGGTTCTGGTCGCGCGAACGATCGCGTTCCCTCTCGATTTGGTGCGACCGGTTCGTTCGGGCCTTGCCGCGCTGGACCCTCGTCAGCCCGTGGCTCAATTCGGTACGCTTCGGGATCACGTCGACGACGCACTCGGCCCGCCCCGCTTCCACGCCGTTTTCTTATCGACGTTCGCGGTGCTCGCTCTGGCGCTCGCCGCGGTCGGGATCCACAGCGTGATCTCGAGCTCCGTGCGTCAGCGCCGGCAGGAGATCGGGATCCGGATGGCCCTCGGTGCTCGTGCCGGTCACGTTTTGGCGATGACGTGGCGCAGTGGGATGACGCCCGTTGCCGCCGGAGTCGCCCTGGGGCTGGGAGCGGCGCTCGTGGTGTCATGGTCGATCGAAAGCTTTCTCTTCGGCGTCGATCGGCTCGACCCGTTGAGCTTCCTCGGCTTCCCGCTCGTCCTCGTCGTGGTCGCCGCCGCCGCCAACTTCTTCCCGGCTCGCGCCGCCGCTGCCATCGATCCCATCGAGACTCTGCGCACGGAATAAAAGAGAAGGCGACAAGCAAGCCCACCCGGGCGGACTCGCGGGTGCGCGACCGACTTGTACGAGACAGATATATCTCCATCCTTCGCACCGGTTGATAGCTTCCCATTGTCTCGCTGAATTCTCATGGCCGTCCTTCGCTCAACGTCGGGAACGAACGTCAGAACGTCGAGAGGAGCTCGAGACCGGGGACGTCGTCGAAGTCCTCCAGGTTCAGAGTCCACAGGCGAGCGTCGTGGGTCAGCGCGCAGGCCGCGATCGCAAGATCGAGCTCTCGGCCGCGTGGTCGCGTCACCTTCGTGTAGAGCATGGCTGCGACGGCAGCCTCGGACGAGCCAAAGGGGACCGCGGTCTCTCGCGGAAAAATCGCTTCCTGAGCCGTGAGCTCTTGCCGCTTTCTGGGTCCTCTCAACCATTCGTAGAGCACGAGCGCCGGAAGAAGTATCCGCTCGCCCGCCTCGATCGCTCGGCGAAGGGCGGGAGCCGAGCGGCGGGGACCGGTCAGACTATCGATTAAGACGGAGGTGTCGAGGAGGATCATCGTCGGCGTTTTTCCACCGTCCGACGGCCTCCCGTCCGGCGCGCCTCCCGAAGCTCGTCCAGCTCTTTTTCCACCTCTCTGAGCGGACGGCGTGGGATGCGAGGTACGAGCTCGTCGAAGCGTTCGAGGAGCGCCAATCGCTCCGCCTCGCTCAGCCTGCCGATCCGGTCGCTGTAGTCGCGGATCGCCTCTCGCACCACCGCACTCTGCGGCTTCGACAGTCGTTCCGACGCGCGGCGCAGGCGGGCGACGGTCTCGATGTCGAGGGTGAATGTGACCTTCCGAGTTGCCATACTGCTACCATACTACCATACTCTAATATGGTCGCCGCGGCCGCCAACTTCTTCCCAACTCGCGCCGCCGCTGCCATCGATCCCATCGAGACTCTGCGCATGGAATAGCCGACCAGACTACACCTTGGCGATGAGCTTGATCTCGATGAGCTGCTGAGGCAGGGCCAAGCGCGGAGTCACCAGGATCGTGCTGGCAACGTCCGGTTTCTTCGACCCGTAGGCCTCTTTTCTGACGGGGCCG
>DASPGQ010000231.1 GCA_035620555.1 Vicinamibacteria bacterium | reverse complement strand
CGTGAGAACTGAAGCCGTGATGAGAGGGCGTCGCCTCCGTGTCAGGTCTTGCCGTTACGAAAGGGCTGGCCACGCCACTCAACTCAACGTTATGCCTACTGTCCGCTTGGCTTACGAGCCAGATTAACGTTACAGTGGTTTTAATGGACATCGCGCCCCTTACGCGGGAACAGGCGATTGAACGTCTGGTCGCATCAGCGCCGGAGATCCGTGCTCTCGGTGTGGAGCGGCTCGCACTTTTTGGCTCGGTCCTGCGTGATGAGGCCCGGCCGGATAGTGACGTCGACCTCCTCGTGCACTTCCTTCCAGGCGCTAAAACGTTCGACCATTTCCTCGCACTGTGTGAGCTCCTCGAAGCGCGCCTTGGCCGGCGAGTGGAACTTGTTACCACGGAAGCGCTTTCTCCGTTCTTGGGGCCGCGCATCTTGGCCGAAGCGCAGGATGTCCTTCGAGCCGCGTGACTACCTTCGCCACATCTTGGTGGAGGTGGACGACCTCATTGGAGAGAGCGGTGCGTTGACCCTGGAAGAGTTCACGGCGAACGGCACGCTCCAAGGTGCATTTGTCCGAAGTCTAGAGATCATTGGCGAAGCGGCAAAGAAGGTCCCCGAGGAGTTTCGCTCGCAATACCCAGGCGTCGAATGGCGCGTCATGGCCGGTATGCGTGATCGCTTGATTCACGACTACTTCGGCGTAGACTACGAACTGGTCTGGGACGTGATCCAGAATCGGGTTCCGGAACTCCGCGGCCAGGTCTCATCGATTCTGGAGTCATAACTAGCGGATCGAGTGGACGTGGCCTCTTCGGGAACGTTGAACGCCGAATGAGAATGCGTATCCTCCGTGTCGGGCCGTGCCACAACGTCAGGCTTGGCCACGCCACTCATCCACGACGTTATAAGGCCGTGGCCCAGATGCAGTGCACGAGTTTAGGCGCAGGGTCGTGACGTCCGGGGGTACGGAGCCCAACATCGTATTGGAGGTTCGCCAGGCCTTGCTGTTGGCGGTGCTCTTCAACGGACTGGGTAGTTTCTATGCTTGCGCAGTCGGTCTTCAGATCGCCCCGTGGCGCTCAGCTTTGGTGGGGTTAATCACGGGTATGGCGCTCCTGCTCGCTCTGCAGACCATCGGTAGCTATCAAGCGTTCGCCAGTTCACTCATCCTTCTGGTGCCGGTCGTACTGGCGGTGACGGTGGAGCTTTGGCACCACCGTACATTCGTGAAGGGAGGGTCACTCGTCGTTAGGCGTGGCGTTTTGGGCAACCTCTACGAATCTTTGCCCATTTCGGAAGTGCGTGACGTTCAAGTTACGCGCCCGCTATTGGGGCAGCTCTGGAACGTAGGGGATCTCAACGTTGCAGGATACGGATGGGCGACAACCTTGCCAGCGGTTCGTCGGCCAGAAGACTGTGCGCGAAGGCTAATTGCGCTACGTGACGCGTCTGCTGTTCGGCGCGGCGGGAAGCGTGCCATTTCAACCGGATAACAAGGGGATCAAGCTGACGAAGCCCTCTCATGGGTTCAGAGTTTTCGTGAACGTGAGCAATGGAGAGCAATTTATGAATCCTGTTCAAAACGTCGCCTTCGCCAACGAGATCGCCCTGGCCAAGGAACTCATCGCTAAAGGCGAACTCGAGGCTAGCTTTTCTCACCTCGAGCGTGCCCACATCATCGGTCAGGCCTTCGTCGTACCCCATGCGATATCGCACTGGTTGATGCTTACGGTCGAGGTTCGGAGAAGGCGGGTCACCGCCGCCTTGGGGCAAATCGTACGCATTGTTTTGGGTATGCTCGGTTCGGCGGTGGGGGTTGTCCCGGTAGGCAATACGGGGGGCACCGACATTAGCATGTTCAAGCGCATGCCTATCGAGCCCGAATTGCAGAATATTATTGATAGCCTTCCACCAAACCCGGGCGCGTAGCTAAGGTTCGGAGCACAGAAACGGGCTTCGAGGATCAGGACTGGTTCTTGACGACAAGATGGATCGCGCGATGATCTATTTTCCCGCGAGCCTCTTCTTGATGATCTCGTCGACGAGAAAGATGTCGGTCAGGAGTGTTCTCACATGGATCGAGGCGTTGAGGTTGTCGACGAGCTGGGAGCTGATCGAAGGTTGGTCGAGCGTGAGTCTGACGGCTGCCCGAGCTCTGGAGGCGTCTTGCTCGAGGACATCGATGAAGCCATCGAAGCTGCTTCCCGGCTCGAGCCCTTGGCTCGCCACTACTCGACGAAAAACGGCGGCGAGCCCGTCCATGGCATGGTCGCTCTTGGCGAGGAAGTCCCTGAGCTGGCCGCCCGATTTCGACGCCTCGTCGCCCTCGAGCCCCTGTGCGGCGTAGGCCAGCATGAACTCGTAAGCCTCTTCGATGACGTCGATGCGTCGTTTGAGCTCTTCGAGGGACATGGATGAGACAGAAAAATCCCCTCTCCACGCTCGCAGCACGGAGAGGGGGTAGCTTTAACCTTGCTCGGCCTTCTTGTTTACCGCCCAGCGTTTCGGATCATGATTCGCGAGGAAGTCCTCCTTGCTGATCCAGCCGGCGATCATGCCGATGGTGAGCCAGCGTTTCTCCGGCAGAACCGCGAAGTAGATGTGGGCCATGATCATGCCGACGAGCCCCACGGCGGAAAGCCCATGAACGACGTAGATGAATCCCCAGGTGCCATCCGAGAACAAATAGGGGTTTCTCGCGAAGAAAGGCGTCTCGATTCGCACCATCATGAACAACCCGGTCAGCATGACACCGAAGCCGGTGAGGACCGTCATATGGTGGAAGAGGCGATGATCCACGGGATACTTCCCCGGTTTGGGCGGCGGCTCTCCCTTGCCGAGGGCGTGCCGGATCTCCTGTTGAAACTCCCGCCAGTCCGCCGCGCTCACCCAGATGTCACGCAGGTTCATCCAGAACGAGGCGTGGATGATGTGGAACAGGACCGAGCCGATGAAGGCGATCCCGGCCACCCAGTGGATCAGGACCCAGTTGAATTGGATTCCGAGAACGGGAAAGAACCCGGTCACCAGCAGCACGAACACGGTTACGGCCATGACCCAGTGAAAGAGCCGCGACGCCAGCGAGTGTCTCTCCACCTTGTCGGGCACTCCGGTGGTCGCTGACCCGCCCGTCCCTGCCGCCGCCTTGGCAGGCTTGTGCCGCGCGCGATAGGCGAGATGCCCGATGATGAAGAGTGCACCGAGGACGACCGAAAGCCAGAAGAGATCCCAGGAAATCCGGGTGAGGACCTCCTGACCCCACGGATTGAGCTCCCACTGAAAGAAACTCATCCTAAGCCTCCACGTCTCGAATCGCCCGTCTGACGAGGTTTCGCATCAGGGGGATCTTGAAGGCGTTGTGCTGTAACGGGCGAGCGCCCAACAACGCGAGCTCGCCGGCGTCGGCGGCGACGTCTTCGCTGTGAGGCTGGCCTTTGAGCTGGCGCTCGACGTCCGTCAACCGAAGCGGCCTCGGTCCGACCGAGTTCACCACGAGGCGAACGTCGTCGATCGTAGTGCCGGAGAGCTTCATCGCCGCGGCAACGGCCACCAGCGCGAAATCCCACGCCTGGCGATCCCGGACCTTCTCGAAGTAGAACGCGGCTCCCGCCCAGGTGTTGGGGATGCGGATCGCAGTGAGGAGGTCCCCGGGCTCGAGAATCGTCATCCGACGGATGTCGATCGCCGGAACCATGAAGAAATCCTCGGCATCGACGACTCGCTCCCCGCTCGAGTCACGAATGACGATCTTGGCGTCGAGGGCGATGAGCGCCGGCGCGGTATCCGACACGTTCACCGCTACGCAGCGGTTGGCCTCGAACAGGGCATGCTCGCGATTGATCGAGGTCGGCGTATCGGCGTAACAGATGTTGCCGCCCGCTCGATAGCACGGCCAGCCGCCTCGGTAATACCAGCAGCGGGTGTCCTGCGCGAGGTTTCCACCGATCGTGCCCTGATTTCGGATTTGGGGGGTCGCGACCTTTGCCGCGGCGTCGCTCAGCAGCGAGAATCGCTCGCGGATGTCGGCGTTATTGACGATCTCGGTGAGCGTCGTCAACGCGCCAATCTCGATGCCATCGTCCGTCGAGCGAATCCCTTTCAGCTCTTCGATGGATCCGAGGTCGATCACCGCCTCGGGGCGCTTGATCCGGTCTTTGAACCAGTCGAGGCTGTCGAGCCCGCCCGCGAACGTCCAGGAGGTCTTGCCGTAACGGCGTTTGAGCGCCAAAGCATCCTCGATACTCGACGGCTGGAAGAGCTCGAAGGCTTGGATCGTATCGTGAATCACGGCCATGATCGTTCTCCTTGAACCTTACACGTGGGTCGCGAGGACCTTGAAAGGCTGAGCCCGGTGCTCGAGCTGGTTGAGAATGAGATCGGTCATCACCGGCGAGCGCTTCAGGTCGAGCTCGCCGATGGCGTCCTGGATCGCACAGAGCACCGCGGCGCAACCGGCACCGAAAGGCGCTTCGCCGATTCCCTTGGCTCCGATGGGCGTTTGAGGATCCGGGATCTCGACCGAGCCCGCTTTCATCTGGAGCGGGACGTCGAGGATACTGGGCGGCTTTGCCGTATACAGGCGGTGGGTCGAGGTGACCCCCCATCTCGGATCGTAGATCCACTTCTGACTCATTGCGAGACCGAACCCCTGCACCGAGCCACCATGGACCTGGGCGTTCAGGCCCCGGGGGTTCATGACATTGCCCACGTCGCTCACCGCGGCATAGTCCGTGATGGCGACGACGCCGGTCTCGCGATCCACTTCGACCTTGGCGATGCCGACGACGAACGACCACAGGTCTCCCTCGCCGCCGTAGTTGTCCTTGGCGGCCCCGAGGACTCCCTGTCCCGCGAGAGCCGCGACGGAAACCTTGGTTACTTCGTTGAGGTCTTCGGCGACTTCGTGGCCGTCGAACCGCCCACCGAGCTCGATGGCACGTTCGGCAGCTCGCGCCAAGCTCATTCCCCGACCCGGGTTGGATTTTGCGAAGACCCGCCCGTCACCGACCTCGTAGCCCTCGGGTGAGCCCCCGAGATCCTGGGCCGCGATCTCCTGGAGCTTGCGCTTCAGATCCATCGCCGCCGCGTGGTTGGTTCGCGTATGAGCGTGCGTCGTCTGGCTTCCCGCCTGGACGCTCGAGTAGGGAAGGTGCTTGGAGGTGTCTCCCCAGAGAACCACGGTGCTCTCCCACGGCATACCGAGGACGTCCGACGCCACTCGCGCCGTGTCGGAGAACGAGTGCGTTCCGAGGTTTCCGATTCCCTGGTGAACGTAGAGCTTGCCGTCCGGCTTGATGACCAGTAGTCCGTCGAAGCCGCGGCTTCCGGCGACGTAGGTCGAGAGCGCCACGCCGATTCCCGTCACCTTGGTGCCATGGACCTGGCCGCTCTGCTGCTTGTACTCGTCCCAGTTCACTATCTCGGCGGCCTTGTCGAACGCCTCACGCACGTAGGCGGATGTCAGGCCGTGCTGGTTGGAGCCGTAGAGCGAGTTGTTGTCGGGAGCATTCAGTTTACGGATGGCGATGCGATCGATGTTGAGGTGCTTCGCCGCCTTGTCGATGAGAGGCTCTAGCATCGCGGTGATCTGGACCCCACCGGGGGCTCGCTGTGCCGCTCGCGGAGGTGTGTTGGTGAGGACGCTCACTCCGCGAAAGCGCATGTTCGCCGGGGTGTAGTAGATCGACGCGCAACGGCTCGCCGAGCCCATGTCGCCTTGCCGGCCGTAGGGCCCGTTGTCCTGCACGATGTAGAGGTCGATGGCCGTCACCCGGCCGTCGTTCTTGAAGCCCATCTTGACGCGTCCCTGAAAGCCTGGACGAGCGCGGCCGAAGGCGTTCTCCTCCGCACGGCTCACGCGGTGCATCACCGGGCGTCCGTTGAGCTTCTTCGAGAGCAGTGCGGGAATGGCCATGTTGATCGTGCCGGCGATCTTGCTCCCGAAACCTCCGCCGCAATATTCCGCGATCAGGACCACCTGACTCGGATCGACGCCGACCATCCGGGCGGCGACCGGAGCGGTGCGCTGCGTGCTCTGGGTCGACGGGTGGATGTAGAGCTTGTCGTTTTGCCAGTAGGCCATGCAGCTTCTCGGCTCGAGTGGGTGATGCGTCTGGGACTGGTGGAAGAGGGTCTCGTCGATGACGTAGTCCGCCTCCGCCAGGCCTTTCTCGACGTCCCCGACTTCCCATTCTTCTTCGGGCTGACCCATGGGGAGTTGCTCGCCGGCATCACGAAAGTCGGCCTCGGTCCACTTGAGCTCGACGAGGTCGGTGCGCTCCTTCATCGTGTTGCCGCCGACTCTCGCGTTCGGCCCTCCGGGCCGAAGGCTTTCGAGAGGATCGATGACGAATGGAAGAGGTTCGAGGTCCACCTTGATCTTCTCGATCGCCGCAGCCGCCGTGGCTTCGTCGACGGCGGCCACGGCGAGGATGGGCTCGCCCTGATAGAGGGGTTCGTTCGTCAGCGCCCGCTCGTCGAGGGGATTGTCCGAGGCGGGGAGATCATCGGCGGTGAGGATCGCCTCGACTCCCTCCATCGCGAGAGCGGCTCGCGTGTCGATGTTTCTTACCCGGGCGTGAGGCATGGGGCTCAGAAACAACTTGGCGAAGAGCATGCCGTCGGCCCGGAAGTCTTCCGCATATTTGGCCCTTCCCGTCACTTTCGCAACGAGATCCGGCGGCGCGTAATCGGTTCCAAAAAGCTTTTCAGCCACCTTAGCTCCTCCGCGAGTATTCCGCCGCGCTCATGGCGCAGTCCAGAATTTTGTTGTAGTCACAGCACCGGCAGAGGTTCCCCGATAGCGCCTGCGCGGCTTCGGCACGTGTGGGGTGCGAGTTCGATTCGACCATCGCCACCATGCTCATGATGAAGCCCGGTGCGCAGAACGCACATTGGAAGCCGGCGCCATCGACGACGGCTTGCTGGACGGGGTGCAGCGTTCCGTCCTCCGCCTGGAGACCTTCGATCGTCGTGATCTCCTTGCCACGTACGGAATGGGTGAGAACCGAGCACGAATAGTGAGTGACGCCATCGATGAGCACGGTGCAGCTACCACACTCGGCGCGGTCGCAGCCGAGTTTCGTGCCGGTCAGACCCAGTTTGTAACGGAGCGTCATCGCGAGCGTCTCCTGTTTGAGGACGTCCACCCGCCGCTCCTGGCCATTGACTCTCAGAGTAATCAGGCGCTCGACCGATCCCGGAGCGCTTGTTTGCGCGGAGAGCGCGCCTCCTCGAAACAGGTATCCCGCGGAGTATGTTGCCGCCCCTCCTGCGATCACCCCTTTGATGAAGCTGCGTCTCGTGAAATTATGTTCGATCGTTTCGGGTATGTCTCGTTGTGCCATCGGAAGACTCACCTCGTTTTTTTGCATGGGTCGGGCCCTCCCGGTCCACGTCCCCGAGTGGAAATATCACAGATTCAGGGGAGTGTGCAAACATCTGCTCATTACCGGAGGCGTGAGGTGATAGGCTCTTCCAGGCGTCAAAGGAGAACCGATGCGAAGGCTGGGTTTGGTAGCGACCTCGGTGTTCATACTCGCGACCGCTGCGGAGGTTCGGGCCGATGCCGCGCTTTTCGTCTTCGGAGGGGCGAGCACGGGAGGCAACATCACCGTCCTGAGCGACTCGAATTTCGATCTGGAGACCGCCTTCGAGAATAGCCCAATCTTCGGCGCGCGGGTCGGGAGCTATGGCTTTCCATTCGGCTTCGAAGGGACCATCGCCTACAGCCGAGCGAACCTGACGGGGGACGTTCTCGGGGGCGCGCCCGAAGTGACGACCAACATCTTTTATGCCGAGGCCAACCTGCTGGTCATCGTCTTGCCGGGCCCAGTCGCTCCGTTCGTGACCGGTGGCTTCGGGCTCCATTATCTCGACTTCAACATCGGGGACTTCGCGAGTCTCGACAAGAGCAAGTTCGGCTACAACTTCGGCGGGGGTGTCTTGTTCAACGTGGCCAGGGTTGGGCTTCGTTTCGACGTACGCGACCACGTCACGACTTTCGGTCTAGGTGACTTCGGTCTCGGTTTCGTCGGTGGGCTCATCGGCCTTGCCGACAGCGATGCCCGGATCCACAACGTCGAGGTTTCCTTTGGCCTCGGATTTCGATTTTAGCGACGGAGACTTCAGACAACATTAGCAGGGTGATTAAAAACTCACACCCTGCGCGAGCGGAGCGAGCCCGGCGCGCTTGCCGCGCCGTAAGCAGCCCGAGCCGTGGCGGCACGATCGATTACGGGTCCCGCCACGGCATTGAGCACCCTAGGAGGTCGCCAGAAAACGCAAAGGCGCCAAGTTCGGGAGCCGCAAAGGAAGGATCGCGAACGAGCGACCCTCCTCACGATCTCCGCGCCCTTTGCGCCGTTGCGCCCCTTCGTTTCTTTTCTGGAATCAGCCCGCGGCTTTGTGGGAGGACTCGACCATCAGCAGGCCGGTCTCGATGCGCTCCTTGATCGGCTCGGGCAGCTTGACGAATCCTTCGAGGGACGTCAGATCGAAGCCGTCGTGGATTCTTCCTTTCACACGGACCTGAGCGCCTTTTCGCGGAACCCCTCGATTCGAAAAAACCCACAGCCGACCCGTCGGGTCCTCGATTCGATAGAAGCCGTGGCCGGCGACCGAGAAGCTCTCGACGACCTGGCCCTCGAGGGAGATGTCCTTCCGAGCGTAGCGAGACGGATCGGCGAGGACGTCGTTGACGGTTTTCTGCGCGCAGCCGAGCCCGACCACGGCAATCAGGGAAGCAAGAAGCAGCCATTTGGTGTTTCCGCTCATGTTTTCCTCCACGAGACGGAGACATAGCAGCCTTCGTGCCAGACGGGTAGGGGTTGTAACTGTAGGCAGAATCGTCGATTAACGGCGCGTGGGCTCCGTGCGCCTGTCATCTGGAGTGGACGGTTCGGCGCTCACCGAGACGTGAAGATGGCGATGATGGGAGCTTCGGGCATAGTGATCCGTCAAAGGATCCACACCCCCGAAATCCCCTTCCAGATCGCGCCAGACGGTATGGATGTGATTCGCGTCGTTCTGGG
>DASPGQ010000230.1 GCA_035620555.1 Vicinamibacteria bacterium | reverse complement strand
CGGCGATGGGCCATACGAATCCTCGACTCCGTGCCCGAGGTTTGAAACAACCCGAAGGCGCAAACGACGACGAGTAGAATCAAAGAGGGAAGGATGAACCGGAACGCCTTGCGCGCGACCAGGCTATGCAGGAATAGATAGAAGCTTGAAGCCGCGAAGAGCAACGGGAACGTGCGGATGCCCACCGCTAGTGCCCGCAAACCGCTCCTTACGAAAGGCGGTAGGAGCACGAGGACCAGCGCCAGAAGGGGGAGATAGAACCAAAGCGGC
Organism: Vicinamibacteria bacterium; assembly: GCA_035620555.1. Taxonomy (NCBI): domain Bacteria; kingdom Pseudomonadati; phylum Acidobacteriota; class Vicinamibacteria; species Vicinamibacteria bacterium. Next base: position 7,668 of record DASPGQ010000230.1, on the reverse strand, counting down.
TCCTCGCCGTAACGGCGTGCAGCGCCTTCGAAAACGTTCCAGCGCACATAGCGGAAGGGGCTCGCAAGAAACGAGCCCCAGGTCCAGAGATCTACGAGTCCCTGTATCGTGACGACGATTGCGGCGCCCGTCGCCATGAGAGCACTGGCCTTGTAGCGCCGCAACAGAAGACCCGCCGCAAGCAGAACCGGAAAGAAAAACGCGTCTTGGAACCGGCAGCAGAACGCCCCGCCCAGTAGCAGTCCGGAAATAAACGGCGACAGACGGCCGGGTCCTTCAAAAAGTAAGATGGCAGCGAGCGAGAGCCCGGTAGCGAACGTCGGGCCGGTGGGCTGAACGCTGGCGTAGACAGTCAGAGGACTTGCGGCGACGAAGAGCAACAGCGGCCGAGCTCCATCGAGGCGTCGAAAGCGGACGAACAGCATCCAGAGTGCGAGAAGCGGGAGGAGCCCCATGAGGGCATGCACGAACCGCGTCGCGACCATCATGGGCACCGGCGCTTCGATGCCTAACCAGGCAAGGGCGCGAAAGATTCCCGCGAGAAGACCCGGATAAATCCATGACCGAAGCCCGTGCTCGTATTCGTGGGGACGCCACCAGCTTCCGCCAAGACCAAGATGGTAGGCGGGGTCGACGTACTGGAACTGGTGGTCCATGAAATCATAGCCGCGGCTAAAAAGACTGGCGGGGATTCTGGCGGCGAGCGAAAAAAGGAGATAGCGTCCGAGAGAGATATCACCGAAGCGAAACCAATCGACGAGTCGTTGAATTTGTCGCGGCAGGCCGGACGCAGCGAGGAAGTCCATGATGCGGCGGCGGGAGGATAGCATGGAGCCCTCGGCGATCTGGCGAAGGTGGTTGTTCCCATCGGTGGTCCTCATCTCGACCGTTGCCCTATGCCTCCACACCACCCTCGTGAAACGACCGGCGAACTACCGGGTCGTTACCGGGGCGGGATGGAACATCGTAAGCGGAGACAACCCGTATGCACCCGAGCTTGGGCTCGACCGCTTCAAGTACAGCCCTCTCGCCGGTCTCTTGACGATTCCCTTTGCCCAATTGCCGCGAGAGGGGCTCTTTCTGTTCTTGCTGACGCAGTGCGCCCTGTTCTTCTGGGGTTTCCCGAGGTGGAGCCGGGCCGCCGGCTATTCGCTCGGCCTTTCCTCGAAGCTGAAATGGGTGGCGCTTGGCTCTATCGCCCTCGATCTCGCCGTCGCCATACAGAACGCCCAAGTCAACTTGGGAATCTTCGGCCTCATGCTGCTTGGCGCGGCCCAGTACGCGGAAGGCAAATGCTTCCGATCCGGTCTCGTACTTTCACTGGCCACCAACCTGAAGCTCTTCCCGTTCACTCTCGTTCTCTGCCTGTTGACAAGTTGGAACGCGCACTTCTGGGTCTCGGTGGTCGGTGGAACGCTGGCGTGGTTCCTGCTGCCGGCGGCGCTCTTGGGTATCGAGCGCAATCTCGAGCTCCATCGACAATGGATGCAATTGATGTGGCGGGATGAGGATCGACCTTTCATCATGCTCGACATCGGTAGCTTTCTCGAGCGCCATTTCGGAATCGATGGCGCGATCCGTTATCCGGTTGGAGTCGCGGTGGGAATCGCTATTGGCATCGGTTGCCTCGTTCTCTTTCGGCGAGGAGAGCGCGAGCGGCTCCACCGTTTCCTTCTTCCCATCAATGGACTCTACGTTTTGTTGTTCTCTTACTTGAGCGAATCGCCCACTTCGGTGCTAGCGGTTGCCGGAATCTTCCTCATCGGAGCGACGGCCGTCGAGAAATCGGGCGAGCGGATCTACTGGGCGGCATGGGTGCTTGCCCTCGTGCTCGTGCCGGGGCTGTATTCGGACTTCGCCCCGCCGCATATCGAGGCCTGGGCGAGGGCGATCCATCTGAAGACCGTTGGGTATCTCTACGTGACGACCATGTTGCTGATTCTTTTTCGAGCATCGAGGATGAGTCCGGGCGGACCGTCCTCGGATAGAATGGGCGAACGGTGACGAGTTTCCACCCCCTGGTGGCCGAGTGGTTCGACGGTCGCTTTGGCCGCCCGACCGAGCCGCAGCTCCGCGGTTGGCCGGTCATCGCTTCGGGCCGCGATGTGCTGATCTCGGCTCCGACTGGCTCGGGGAAAACACTCGCCGCGTTTCTCCTCGCGATCGACGGTCTCGTGAAGGAGGCGGCCACAAGCGTGCTGCCGGACGCCGTGCGCGTCGTCTACGTCTCGCCGCTCAGGGCGCTCAGCAATGATGTCCACAAGAACCTCGACGTCCCTCTGACCGGGATTCGCGCGCTGGCGGGGCAAAAGGGGATTCTGCTGTCCCCCATCCGAACCGCGGTCCGGACGGGAGACACGACCACTGCGGAGCGGCAGAAGATGCTTCGCACGGCGCCACACGTTCTGGTGACGACTCCCGAGTCGCTCTTCATCGTGCTCACCGCGGCGAGAAGCCGCGAGCTGCTGCGTAGCGTCGAGACCGTCATCGTCGACGAGATTCACGCGCTCGCGGACGACAAGCGCGGTGCCCATCTCGCCCTCTCGCTCGAAAGGCTCGATCGGCTGGTGATGGAAGCCTCGGGAAAGCGTCCGCAACGCATCGGTCTCTCGGCCACGGTGAAACCGGTCGAAGAAGTCGCGCGGTTCCTGAGCCCCGATGCCGAGATCGTTCCGATCGGCCACCGACGCGACATGGAGCTTTCGGTCGTGGTTCCGAGAGACGAGCTCGGGTCGGTGGCCTCGAACGAGATGTGGGCCGAGATTTACGACCGCCTCGCGGAGCTCATCCAGTCACACCGGACGACGCTCGTCTTCGTGAACACCCGACGACTCTCGGAGCGCGTGGCTCACCATCTCGAGGAACGGCTCGGTGAGAAGGCGGTCCTCGCTCATCACGGAAGCCTCTCCCGTGGCGTTCGCCTGCGCGCCGAGGACGAGCTCAAGCGAGGAGTCATCAAAGCCGTCGTCGCGACCGCGTCCCTCGAGCTCGGGATCGACGTGGGAACGATCGACCTGGTCTGTCAGATCGGGACTCCGCGGTCGCTCTCGGTCTTCCTTCAGCGGGTAGGTCGCTCGGGTCATTTCCTCTCCGCGACGCCGAAAGGGATTCTCTTCGCCACGACCCGCGACGAGCTCGTGGAGTGCGCGGCGCTCGTTAGAGGAATCCGCAGTGGCGAGCTCGATGCGCTCGAGATTCCCGAAGCCCCCCTCGACGTGCTTGCGCAGCAGATCGTCGCGGCGGTTGCGGCCGACGATTGGGGCGAGGAAGAGCTCTATCGCGCCGTTCGTTGCGCGTACCCGTACCGGAACCTGGCCCGGGGCGATTTCGAGGCGGTCGTCGAGATGCTCTCGGAAGGCATCGCCTCCTCACGGGGCCGAACCGCCGCCTATGTCCATCGCGACCGAGTGAATGGACGTCTGAGAGGCCGAAGAAATGCCCGCCTCACCGCAATCACTTCCGGAGGAGCGATTCCCGACAACGCCGCCTATTTCGTCGTGGCCGAGCCCGAGGAAAAGATCGTGGGGACGCTCGACGAGGACTTCGCCGTCGAGAGCCTCGCCGGCGATGTATTCCTTCTGGGCACCCATTCCTGGCGCATCCGCCGCGTGGAATCGGGCCGCGTCCGCGTCGAGGATGCTCACGGGGCCCCACCGTCCATTCCGTTCTGGCGGGGCGAGGCACCCGGCCGAACCATCGAGCTCTCTCGAGAAGTCTCCGAGCTCCGGGAGGCCGTAGCCGTCTCCTCCGGTGAGACACGCGAGGACCGGCTCCGTCGTCTGACCGAGAGCGCGGGGCTGTGCCGCCTGGGAGCCGAGGAGCTTGTCGAGTACGTGGAGGCGGGCGAGCGCGCCCTCGGTGCCGTTCCGTCCTTCACCACCGTCGTCATCGAGCGCTTCTTCGACGAATCGGGTGGGATGCAGCTCGTGGTGCACGCTCCTTTCGGCTCCCGCATCAATCGCGCCTGGGGGCTCGCGCTCCGCAAACGCTTCTGTCGCTCGTTCAACCTCGAGCTCCAGGCGGCCGCCACCGATAACGGGATCATCGTTTCGCTGAGCGAGCAGCATGCATTTCCCCTCGAGATCGTACCCGCCTTCGTCAAGACCGGGACGGTGGAGCCGGTCCTCACCCAGGCGCTTCTCGCGGCGCCGATGTTCACCGCGCGCTGGCGCTGGAGCCTCGGTCGTTCGCTCGCCGTCCCGCGCTTTCGTGGAGGGAAAAAAGTACCGCCGCCCATTCAGCGAATGCGTGCCGACGATCTCCTCGCCGCGGTCTTCCCCGATCAGGCCGCCTGCGCCGAGAATCTACCCGGACCGATCCGGATTCCCGATCATCCCCTGGTGAACGAGACCATCTCGGACTGCCTCCACGAAGCGATGGATCTGGACGGATTGAAGGCAATCCTCGAGAGCATCGAGACCGGAGCGATCCGCTGTGTGGTGAAAGAGAGCGTCGTACCTTCGCCCTTCTCCCACGAGATCGTGAATGCGAATCCCTACGCCTTTCTCGACGACGCGCCCCTCGAGGAGCGCCGCGCCCGTGCGGTGCAGCTCCGGCGCACCCTGGACGCGGGAGACGCGAGCGAGCTCGGTCGGCTCGATCCCGCCGCGATCGCTCTCGTGGAAGAAGAGGCCTGGCCACTCGTCAGAAGCGCCGACGAGCTCCACGATGCCCTGCTCACCCTCGTGCTGGTGCCGGAGACGGCGGAATGGGGCTCGTGGCTCGAAGATCTCTCGAGCGAGCGCCGAGCCGCACGTTTCCGGATCGGTGACGCGGTCTTCTGGCTCGCCGCAGAGCGACGGGCGCTCGTTGAGAAGGCCATTCCGCAAGGAGAGCTCGCCTCGGAGCTGGCGTGGATTCCGGGAACGAGCGTCGAAAGCGAAGAAGCCGCGGCGGTCTCCATCGTGCGCGGGTGGCTCGATTCGACCGGACCGCGAAAAGCGAGCTTCTTTGTCGAGAAGCTCGGGCTTCGCGACGGCCTCGTGCAAACGGCGCTGCTGACGCTCGAGGCCGAAGGCCAGGTACTCCGCGGGAGTTTCACCGGCGATTCCGGTGGCGAAGTGGAGTGGTGTCAGAGACGAATTCTCGCTCGCATCCACCGCCTCACGCTGGGCCGCCTCCGCCGCGAGATCGAGCCGGTCTCGACGGCCGACTTCATGCGCTTCCTCCTCCGCTGGCAACATCTTTCGGAAAGCTCCAGGCTCCACGGGGTCGAGGGGCTCGCTCGACTCGTCGATCAGCTTCAGGGCTACGAGGTCCCCGCGGCGGCGTGGGAGAGCTTCGTCCTTCCGATGCGTTTGTCCGACTATCGGCCGGAGTATCTCGATCAGCTCTGCTTTTCCGGAGAGGTGGCCTGGGGAAGACTCTCGAAGGCTACGTCGACTCGAGTAAGCCGGGTCGTCCCGATCTCACTCTTCTTTCGCGAGGACCTCGATTGGCTCTTGGGACTACGCGAAACCAATGAGGGGACAGAGGAGTCCCTCTCTCGAGATGCCCAGCATGTGAGGTCGATCCTCCAGGGCAGGGGGGCATCGTTCCTCTCGGAGATCGCGAGGTACAGCGAGAGGTCGGTTCAAGAAGTCGAGACCGCCCTCCGGGAGCTCGTCGCGCACGGTGATGCTACCGGTGACGGTTTCGACGCCCTTCGTTCCCTGCTGAATCGCGAACGTCACCGCGCATCGCGGGGACGGTGGTCGCTTCTCGCCAGGGATCGAAGCACCGTCGACGACGCAACCGAGCGCTTTGCCAAGCAGCTCCTGACTCGCTGGGGAGTCGTGTTTCGCGACCTACTGGCACGAGAGTCACTCGCTCCCGCCTGGCGCGATCTTCTTTACGCCTATCGGAGGCTCGAGGCGCGGGGGGAGATCCGAGGAGGGCGATTCGTCTCCGGCTACCTCGGAGAGCAGTTCGCGCTCCCGGAGGCCATCGAGCTCTTGCGCGCTCTCCGCCGGGAAGGGCGCTCGGGAGAGACCCTCGAAGTCTCGGCCGCCGATCCCGTCAATCTCACGGGATTCGTTCTCCCGGGAGAGCGCCTCGCGACCCTCTCGAGTCAAACGCTGCGGCTCGTGGATGGCGTCCCCGCCGAAGAACCCGATTCGGTGCTGTCGGCTCTGTAAGCGAGCTTCGCCTGACGAGATACCGAAACTCGGTGTACCAAGTGGCGAAGCGGGTTGAGCATCAGTAGCTGGAGGCGAAGACGGTGAGGAGCAACTCTCGCGCTACTCGAACCCTCGGTCTCGTGGCGTCTTTCTTGTTGCCTGCCGCACTCGCGCGCGGACTGCCCGAGGATGAGCGGGTCGAATTGGAGAGTAACGGATGGCGGCTCGTCGGCGAGTGGCGACCGGCTGAATCGGACACCGAGCTCGCGCCGGCTGCGCTTCTGCTTCACCGGGCCGCGGGCTCGCGAGCCGAGTATCAGGAGCTCGCAGAAGAGCTGGCGAAGCGCGGAGTCGCTTCGCTGCGCCTCGACCTGCGCGGCAATGGTGAAAGCGACAACTTGGGACGGTTCGAAGAGCCATACGAGGAAAATCTCCGGATTCTCGAGAAAACGTACGAGGACATCCACGTGGCGCTTCGATGGATCTCCGCTCGACCCGGTATCGACTCGGACCGACGCGCTGCCGTAGGTGCCAGCTACAGCGGGGAGGCGATCGCTGAGGCGCTGCGACAGGGGGGAGAGCGAATCGCGGCCTATGTCATTCTTTCACCGGGGTCGTTTTCCGATGAATCCATCGCGGCGGTGGACGCGAGTGGCGTGCCGTGGCTCTTTATCCGTACGAGCGAGGAAAGCGAAGTCAGCCGCGAGTTCATCGATGCCATCTTCGAGGCTCTCGCGAGCCAATCGAAATCAGCAGAGGTCCGGGTCATCGAAGGAGCCGGCCACGCGACTCGAATCTTCGACGAGCACCCGTTCATCATCGAGGAGATCGCGGAATGGCTTGCGGAACGACTCGGTGCAGAACCGTGACCAAGCCCGGTGAGCGATCGGGGTTGCGCCGCCGCCCGGGGTGGCTGGAAAAATGACTCAGGCCTTGCGCATAGACGCCAGGTAGGCGTCGAGACGCCGATACCCCTGTTCCATGCCTTCCGTGCCCCCGGTCTCGAGCGCGGCGTCGCGCGCTTCCTTGGATGGGTAGAGCACCGTGAGTGTCGTCGTCGTCTGCCCGTTCTTCTCGGTGAGGGCGAGCGTGTTCGTCGTTTCGGGCCAGTCCCGTCCCCACGACTCGGTAAAGACGAGCCGCTCGGGCGGCCGGATGTCTTGATACACACCTCGGATCTCCATCTCGCTTCCGTTGGCACGGCGCCAGACGAACCGGTTTGCCCCGCCCGGGCGGAGATCGATCTCGCAGATGGGCATCGTCCAGCCTTCCGGACCGATCATCCAGCGCTTCACGTGCTCGCATTGCGTCCAGGCCTCGAACACGAGCTCGCGCGGCGCGTGGAAGACGCGGGTCATGACGACTTCTCGGTCGGTGGGCGTGGCGACCTGCAGAGTCTTCGTTTTCACCATCAGGGGTCTCCTTTGGCTCGTTTACTGCGATGTCTCGCTTTCTTGGCCTTCATCTCGTCCAGAAGGGCATCTAGGCGCTCAAAGCTGGCCTCCCAGAACTTGCGGTACTCTGCCAGCCACTCGGTGGCCTCCGCGAGCGGCCTGGCCTCCAGTCGGCA
>DASPGQ010000229.1 GCA_035620555.1 Vicinamibacteria bacterium | reverse complement strand
CCTCGGCCGCAACCACGGTTACGAGGACCTTCATGGATTCATTCTAGTGCAAGGCGCGCTCTCACGCCGAGATCGCTGGTGCGTAGCCCATGACTCTGAACCGAGGACGACCCGACCAATGCCTCGGGGAGCACGATCACGCTCCTTGTCTCGCTGGCGCTGAAGGTGAAGGCGTTCAAGTTAGAGCTCGGTCGACACGCTGACGACGTGTCGCGCCCTGGGTTGAACAGCGGTGCGAGCTCACCGGTCAAAGGATCCTTGGCTTTCGTGAGCGCGGCTTTCCTGAGAGAACAGGACACAAACGCAAGCGCCAGATTCGTCGGAGCTGTTTCGCCGCGCGACGCGACGACAGTTTATCCAGGCTCGTTGCGTGTTCGGTGCCGCTTCAGAAGCGTGTCTCTCAAGCTGTCAGTGATGTAAAAGGAGGTCTCTTCCAAACGTTCCAGCAGACCCGGAAAGTCGCCGATGAGACCTTCCGCATCCGCCTTATCTAGAATGCCGAGAGTGCCGATGACCACGATCTGTCGTCGAATAGCAACACGGCGACCAGCTCTCTCGTCCATGATGAGATAGTCGGCTGGTAAGATCTCTGCGAGCGCAATCGCTTCCCGCTCCCCTCGATGAAGCTCTGGCTCGAACGCAGATTCGAGCGCCTCCTCCTCGACGATCTGAACCCGAAGCCACTTCGGTGGAGCCAGTATGAAATCCCGAACGCTTTCGGGAGCATGACTCGACTGGAGCTCGATGCGGACCGCTTCCGGAACAATGACCTCGCCGAATAGCTCGGGAAGAAGGTGAGTGCAGCCGATCAAGTGAGGTAATTGATGGGGGTGGTGTCGGCTACGGCGATCACTTGGATCTGGACGGCTTCAGGTCCCGGAGGGCCTCTGCGTCATTTTCCAAATCCTTCTCGTCGTATGGAAGAGATACTCGATGCTCTCTCAGAAATGCGTCGACTTCGAATCGTGACTCGAAACCGAGCATGCATTGAACCTGATAATGAGATAACGTCCCATCCCGATATCCTTCGATCGCGAGGGTTTCGATTACGTGCCGGGGAACGTCGCCCCAACACTTCTCGAGCGATCGAGTTACGTCATCCGGTAAGTCAATTCTTAGAACCATGGTTCCTTGCCGCAGCGCAAATAAAGCTGTTCCATTATAGAACAAGCGAGCCCGTGCGATTTTTCTGACTCCACCTCGTCGGTGACTCGACGCGCAGGCGTTTCGCCCGCGTCCATAAAAAGCGCCCAGGAGGCGCTGTCGAACGCTTGCTGCTTGAGTCCCTAAAGGACGTGGAAAACAACCAATCAATTGTAGGGAGCTATCGGCTCGAGGAGCCATGCGACCACTTCGAGCCGGTCGGCGAAATGCAGCAGGGGAGCACCCTCGAGTCGGTCGATTCCGATGAGGCGCGTCATGTCCAGCGATTCGAAGTCGGCCTCGGCGTCGCGAAGGGGCCACGGGGCGTGGTGGATGTCGCCTCGATAGACGCGGCCCCGCTTGTCCGCGGCGTAGAGACAGTAGCGTTCCGTCAGCCAGTGCTCGAGGCTCCCCGGCTCGGATTTTCTCGGTGAGCCCACTCCTCGGTACGAAGCCCGGAACGTGGCACCGGGTGCGTTCCGGTGAATCCGCTCCGATCGATAGCGAACGGTATCGTTTCTCCTCTCGAGCTCCATCCGAGCATCGAAGTAGGGCAGGTGAAACGACCAACGAGCCGCGCGCACGGCGAGCCGGCTCGACGCGTCGAGGCTGAAGAACCAGACACCCGGCTTGCCTCCGCCGACGACGTACGTCCGGACGTTGAGCTCCAGAAACGACGAGAGCCCGGGAATGGCCGGACATCCTCGCGGCTTCACTCCGGTCATGCGGAAGGGCACGACCCCGAGCCAGGCTTCTCCTTCGAAGGTGTCGAGGGTCAACCCACTTGGAATGAGCGGCGTGAGCGGCTTTTCAGGAACTCTGAAGTGAGCGAAGAGCAGGTCGTGCCAGGTCATGGAGAGAATCCACGGCCTGCCGCGCGACATGCGGTATTGTAGTCTT
>DASPGQ010000228.1 GCA_035620555.1 Vicinamibacteria bacterium | reverse complement strand
CGGAACGAGGAACGGATGCGATCGTCGTGGGCGCCGGGATCTCGGGACTCTCGGCCGCGCTCGAGGCGGCGCGCGGCGGCGCGTCCGTGCTCGTGGTGGACATGTGGTCCATCTTCGGCGGTCACGCGGTGATGTCTCATGGGGGCCTCTGCATCGTCGGAACGCCGGCACAGGAAGCGGCCGGGATCCGGGACAGTCACGAGCTGGCAGAGAAAGACTTCCTCACCTGGGGCGAAGACGCGCATCCGGGATGGGTGAGCTTCTATGTACGCAACTCGCGGGAGCTCATCTACGATTGGGTGAGCGGGATGGGGGTCACGTTCTCCGGCGGAGTCACCGCGATTCCCGGGAACAGCGTGGCCCGCTTCCACAATCCCGACGGGAGGGGGCTCGGTCTCGTGAGCCCGATCTACCGGGCGTGCCTCCTCAACCCCAACGTGCGTTTCTTGTGGAATTTCAAGGTGGACGGTTTGGTCCTCGAGGAAGATCGGGTCGTTGGTATAAGAGGTCAGGACACGCGCACGCGCGAGCCTGCCGAGCTGCGGGCCCCTCACGTCGTTCTCGCGACCGGCGGATTCCAGAGCAATCTCGACATGGTGCGTGAGCACTGGCCCGAAGGGTTGGAGTTCCCCGAGCTCTTTCTCGCTGGCTCGGGCCTGAACTCGGTTGGCTCCGGGCACGAGGTCGCACAGCGGGCCGGGGCCCAGCTGTTCCACATGGACCACCAGTGGAACTACGCGACCGGCCTTCCCGATCCCCGCTACCCCGGCAAAAACCGCGGCTTGAATGCGAGCAACGGAGCCGCGATCTGGCTCAACCTCGAGGGTAAACGGTTCGTGAACGAGCTCGAAAGCACGAAAGTGCGGTTCCGCGCACTTCTCGAGCAGAAGCCGGCCCGGTACTGGGCCATTTTCGACGAAAAGAGCAAGAGACAGTTGTTCGTTAGCGGCTCCGACTGGGCCGATTTCGAGACGATCGAGCGGCACTTGTTGAGCAACCAGGAGCTGGTCAAGAAAGCCGACACCATCGTCGATCTGGCACGGGCCGCCGGCCTTCCGCCGGACGTGACCGCGGAGAGCGTCCGTCGCTACAACCAGATGGTCGAGGAAGGCGCCGATCATGACTACCACCGCTTCGGCAAAACGGCGACGCGGGGCTACGACCTGACCCAAGGCAGTGACGACGGGGAGCCGGCGCCCGTCACGATCGACACGCCGCCTTTCTACGCGCTACCCTTCTATCCTTTGTCGCGAAAGAGCATGGGTGGCGTGCGCATCGATCTAGAGGCACACGTTCTCGATGGAGAGGGACGTCCAATCCCGGGTCTATACGCCGTCGGTGAGCTGAGCGGCTTCGGCGGCATCAACGGGAAGGCGGGACTCGAAGGAACGTTTCTCGGCCCGTCGATCGTCACCGGTCGCGTCGTGGGAAGAACGATTCTCTCCGAGCTCGAGCGTCAGCGGTCGCTCGTGCCCACGACGGAGGTCGAAGCGCCTCCGAGGCCCACCGCGGATCGCGACCTGGATCAAACCGCGTGCGTGACGTGCCACGATTTGGAGGAGCAGATCGCTTCACCGCGGTGGGGCTACTCCCATTTCGAAAAAGTGCACCGGATCGTCGGAGAGAGGGGAGCGATCTGCAGCCAATGTCACGCGGAGATGTTCCCCTACGACTCCGATCGACATGCCATCGATCGTCTCTCTCAAGTCGAGACGTGCAAATCGTGCCACCTCGCCGCCGAACGGTGAACGGTGAGAAGGCCTCCCCTTCGATACGAAGCACCTGATGCGCGATGATGGTCGTCTCCGCTTCTGACGACGAAGGCTCGAAGCGGGAGTACCGGCCTTCTCTTCAGAGATTTGCGGAGCGATTCGCTGCCACCGTGCTGGGTTAAGATGTGATTGTGCTGTTGAGGAACCTGTCATGAGCGCTCAGACTTTGACCTACTCCGAGGTGATTGGGCAGCTCCCACCCGACAGCTTGCTCGTCCTTCGCGGCGTCAGTTGGGCGGATTACGAGGCTCTGCTGGACGCGGTCGGTGAGGCCAAGGGCCTGCGGCTGAGCTACGACCAGGGGAGATTGGAAGTCATGGTGCTTTCCGCGGAGCACGAACACTACGCGGAGCTCATCAAGCTTTTTGTGAACACGCTGAGTCTTGGACTTCGAATCCAGGTCCTCCACTTCGGTTCGATCACGATGAAGAAGAGCCCGAGTCAGGGAGCGGAGCCCGACGCATGTTTTTACGCTCAAAACGCCCGCTCTATCGGCACGAAGAAGCAAATCAATTTCGACGTCGATCCGCCTCCCGACATCGTGGTCGAAGTGGATCTGCACCATGGCTCGTTCGCGAAATTTCCCGTTTATGCATCCCTGGGTGTGCCCGAAATCTGGCGTTATGACGGAGAGTCGCTCGCCATCTATCACCTCCAGGCGGGGGACTACGTGCCCGGTGAGTCGAGTCTCGCTTTCCCCATGCTGACCGCTGCGGGCCTGACCGATTGGATCGGTCGGAGTCGGACGCAGAACCAGTACGACGTCCTCGTGGCCTTCCAGGCTTGGCTCGAAGCCGCCGATCCAACAGAGATGTGACGCGCCTCGGTCAGTACTGGCCGCTCGCGCCGCCGCCGCCGGATTCCCCGCCGCCGCCCTTGAAAGCGGGTTCTCGACTCGGGGCGGCCGCCTCGGGGGCGAGGGTCGTCATCGCCGCTCCGATCTCGAGCAGCTCGGTGCCGGATCGCGTATCGAGTCTGTCGGCCATGAAGCCATATCGATCGCCGGAGCGGCCGGACCGCAAATAGTTGCGCACGAGCATGACGAGGGCGATCAGGGCGCCGCCGCTTCCGGTGAGAACGACCCACAGGGGCGCAACGTGGACGTAGAACCGAAGCGTCACCAGAGAGGAAGCGACGAGGAGAATCCCGAGGTGAAGGAAGGGCCGGTGGCGTCTGGTGATCCCGAGAAAGAGCAGGGCGATGGGAACACCAGCGGTCGCCACGACGCTAAGCGGTCGCCAAGGCTGTGAGACGGGTGGGCTCAGGTCCTCGAGAAGCCCCCTCTCGTAAGAAGTGACGTGAACGGCTCCGTAGAGAGCAAGCACGGCGACCGCGAGGATTTGGGTGAAAGCCGCGCGGTGGGACGGAGCGAGTCGCTCCGACCGCGCCGCGGCGAAGCTGAAAGGAATGAGAACGAGAGCGGCGAGGATCCATGAGATACGGGCTCCAGGAATCACCGCGAGAAACGCGAAGCCGAGAGCCGCCGAGATACCTCCGTAGAGAGCAAAGCCCCAGCGCCAGGAGGCGAGAGCGAACAGAATCGATGTCAAGAGCGTCGTCACCCGAAGAAAATCGCGGAAGATGCCCGAGTCCTCGAAGAGCAAGAGAAAGAAGGCGGTGAGGAAGCACACCGCGAGAAAGGACGTGGCGGCCTCGGTTCCGCCCTGGGCACGCCGATACTGGACGATCTGGATCTCGGTGAGAGCGAAGGACCCGACGCCCAACACCAGACAGAAGAGAGTTGCCTCGGCTCCTAACACGCCGAGCACGCCCGCCGTTGCCAGGAGCGCAATCGCGGTAAAGCAGAACAGAAGCACGCGGAAAGCGAGCTTCACGCGAACGCGGTCATCGGGGAAACGCCCGACGACCGCGTCGAGAGTCGCTTCGTCGACGAGTCCCGCGTGCTTCCAGCTCACGAAGGCTTCGCGAACCTCGTGGCGGCGCTCGGCGGTCACGGCCTCCGGGCTCAAGACGTGGCCTCGGAGAACATGCGATAGGCTCGGGTCAAACCGAACAGCGACGCG
>DASPGQ010000227.1 GCA_035620555.1 Vicinamibacteria bacterium | reverse complement strand
ATGGCGCCCTACGGCGTATCGGAGACCGCCCTGAAACCGGTATACGGGATGGCGGAGAACACCCTCGCGACGACGATGCCCTCTCTTTCCGATGCGCCGCTCGTCGACTGGGTGGAGCGGGAGCGGTACGAATCGGAAGGCCGAGCGGTGCCGTCGAGAGCGGAGGGCGCCCTCGGGTGGGTCTCGGTGGGACGGGTGCTCTTCGGACAGAGCCTCAAGGTAGCGTCCGCCTCCGGCGACGAGCTTCCCGACCGTCGTGTCGGGCGCCTGCTGGTTCGCTCCCCCTCTCTTCACAGCGCGATCCTCAGAGGAGAGTCGCTCGTTCCCCGAAGCGGCGAGTGGCTCGACACGGGCGATCTCGGCTACTGCGCCGACGGAAACCTCTACGTAACGGGACGGGCTCGAGATATCGTGATCAAGGGCGGTCGCAACGTCTCACCCGAGCGCATCGAAGAACTGGCTTCGACGACGTCGGATCGGATCGGCAGGTGCGTGGCGTTCGGCGTTCATGACGAGAGCCGGGAGACGGAGCGGCTCGTCGTTGCAGCCGAGGTGCACCCGCGGCTCGCTTTCGACTCGGCGGAGCGAGATCGGCTGCGGCTCGCAGTGCGAAGCGAGCTTGCCGGCGCCGGATATCAGGTGGATGAAGTCGTTCTCCTGAGACGAGGGACGCTGCCACGAACGACGAGCGGCAAGCTCCGGCGCGGTGCCGCTCGCTCCCTCTACCTCGCCGGGGACGTCCGTTTTCGCCCCGAGTCATTCCTCGGGCAAAGAGACGAGGACGGTGAGTGGTGACGGACGAGACGGACTCCGACGTCTGGATCACGGGAATCGGAATGGTCACTCCCGTGGGCGTGGGGCGGGAGGAGAGCTGGACGGGTTTTTCCGAGGGCCGCTCCGGAGTCGGTCCCATTCGCTCCTACGACGCCGGTTCCGAGGCGATCCGCATCGCCGCCGAGGTTCCCGAGCACTTCGAAGAGGCTTACCGGAAGAAAGTACGCATGCCTTTCGCCCGGCGATTCGCGCGCTTCACCCGTCTTGCCCTTTTCGCGGGAGAAGAGGCGATCGAGGATTCCGGCCTGGATTTGAGCGCGGAAGATCCGCTCCGCATCGGGGTCGTCATGGGCGTGGGTGGTGGAGCGGTGCACTACATGGGGCCTCTGGAGGAGGCTCTCTCGGGCGGGCCTCTCTCTCTCGAAGACGTCATCGATCACAACTTCGTAGTGAAGACCATGCTCAACGCACCCGCGGGGATGCTGAGCATGAGACACGGGCTCCAGGGACCTTCGACCATCATCGGTGCCGCCTGTGCCTCCGGTGCCTACGCCATCTCGACCGCGGCGTCCTGGCTCCAGAGCCATCGAGTCGACGTGGTGCTCGCGGGCGGTACCGATTCCACCGTGAGCAAACTCACCCTGCTCGCGTACCATCGCGTAGGTGCGCTTTCCTCCGCCAATGAGCTCGGATCCAGGGCCAGCCGTCCATTCGACCGGGACCGAAGCGGTTTCATCATGGGTGAGGGAAGCGCGGTGCTGGTGCTGGAGACCGCGCGCCATGCACGCGATCGCGGCGCTCGGCGATACGCCCGGCTCTCGGGAAGCGGGCTGGTCAGCGAGGCCTATCGCATGGCGACTCCCAGGAGCGACGGCAGCGCCATGGCTCGCGCCATGGAAGAAGCGCTCAAGAGCGCACGGGCCGACGAGACCGAAGTGGCGTTCATCAATGCAAACGCTCTGTCTACGCCGGTCGGGGACTCCGCCGAAGCGCTTGCGATCCACCGCCTATTCGGGGAGCGAGCGCGTCGCATCCCGGTCACAGCGCCCAAATCGATGATGGGGCATCCGATCGGTGCGTCGGCGGCCATTCAGGTGGCTCTGACCGCGATGACCATCCGCCACGGCCTCATTCCTCCAACCGCCAACCTGGACCACCTCGACTCCGGAATCGACCTGGACGTGGTCCGGGGCGAAGCTCGAGAGCAAGTCGTCGCCTTGGCGCTCTGCAACGCTTTCGGCTTCGGCGGGCACAACGCCAGTCTGGCGCTGCGGAGATAGCGATCGGTACAGGGAATGGTGAGCCGCGAAGGAATCGAACCTTCAACCTACAGATTAAGAGTCTGTTGCTCTGCCAATTGAGCTAGCGGCCCACTTCTTCGTGTGGGTGGTACGCCTGAGAGGATTCGAACCTCTGACCTTCTGCTCCGGAGGCAGACGCTCTATCCATCTGAGCTACAGGCGCGTGCTCCGGACTCAAGAGGATAGCCGAGAGCGGCCCCGCTCGCAAGTCGAGTTTACGAGTGAACTTTCTCGAGCTCTCGCGCCGCCACCGGCTCGGAGAGGACCTCCGCGTCGAGGTCC
>DASPGQ010000226.1 GCA_035620555.1 Vicinamibacteria bacterium | reverse complement strand
CGGACACCACCACGAGTGTCGTCTGATTGGCGAGGCCCGAGTCTTCGATGGCGCGTCGGACGAGTCCGACATTGTAGTCCGACGCCGTGAGCGCCGCCTTGGACAGGTAATGCTGCGGGCCGTACTGATGTTGGTAGCGGTCCGGAGCCGGCAGGCGCAGCAGGAGGAGGTGGGGCCGGTAAGTCGTGAGCACGTAGATCGCTGCCCGCGTCAAGACCCTGTCCGCCGTCTGCTGCAGCGCGAGGTCGTCGTACCATTGGTAGAACAAATCGATGGGCACTCCGTTTTCGCGAAGCTCGTCCAGAAACTGCGGATTCGCCCCGGCGATATCTGCCTTTCCCTCGCCGGTCAGGACCAGGGGGATGGCGTGGTCGATGGCGGGGTCGTCGCGAGTTCCCGGCCAGAAGAACGATGCCGTGCGCAGCCCCTTCGCCTTGGCGGCGTCGAACAGCGTGGGTACCCGGATGCTTTTCGACCGGGGCAGGTTCGTGACGTGAAAATACTCTCCGGTCCTGCGGTTCAAGAGCCGGTTGCCGAGGACCCCATGCTGGCGTGGCGGCACACCGGTCACGAGAGAGACGTGAGCGGGATGGTCGGTCGCGGGGTAGACGGTCTCCATGCCCTCGGCCCGGGCGCCCGACCGCGTGATTCCCCTCAGGTTGGGAAGCTCCAGCTCCGAATCCTCGAGCCGAGCAGCGGCAAAACCCTCGATCGAGACGATGACGACGTGTGACTCCTGCGCTCGGAGAAGTCCGCCGGTGAAGGCGATGAGCGCCGCAACAATCCAGCACCTCATCTTCGACCTCCAGGCGACGGATACCTCACTCGGTTTTGCCCTGTCAAGGCCGACCCGGGCCGCGTGAGCCCAAAGCGGGCTTCACGGCATGCTTCACCGCCTCGCGAACCCGAGGCGACTTGTGCTCCCGTAGCTCCTCGAGCCCGGGGAGGCTCGCCGCCAGGCCCTTGTCACCCGCCACAGTGATGGCGCATGCCGCGAGCCAGTCGTCGGTGGAGAGCGCGAGTCGCCCCAATGCTTCGGCAAACGCGGGAGCACGAACCCCCGTGAGCTCGAGGCCGTGCCGGTAGATCGAAGGTGAGCTCTCCGCCTCGAGCAGAGGCAACAGGCTGCGTCGATGGCTCTTCGACAGCAGATTGGCGAGGTACTCGAGCGCGGCGGAGCGGATCGCCGGTCGCGCGTGCGCCAGGCGGTTGAAGACGCTCGCGATCTCGCCTTGGGCATACTGAAGACCGAGGAGGCGAAAGATCCGTTCTCGGGTGAACTCGATGCGCTCGTCGAGGACGAGGAGCAGGAGCGCATGGCTCGTGCCCTCTTCGGGCGGGTAACGGCGAATCGACGCCGTGAGGCGCGCGAGATCGAGGAGCGCGGCCCGCTCGTGCTCGACGAGGCGCTCGACCTCGGTACGGGGGAAGCGCAAGGTGGGATTGCGCGATCGAAGCTTGGAAAGTCCTTTGATGGCTTGATAATGGAGGCGCTGATCGTCCTGAGGGAGGATGTCGAACAGCACCTCGACTCCGTCCTGCCCGTCGATCTCCGCGACCGCCTGAGGAATGGCCCGGCGAAGATCGATTTCCTGAGTGTCGTCCCGAAGCAAACCCGAGAGCCCGTCGAGAGCCTCGGGCCCGTACCTAGCGAGAGCCCGTCGCGCCTCGACCCGGAGCGGAGGCCGGCGAAGCTGCTCGACCAGTGCAGGGAAAGCCTCGGTGACGCGCAACCGGCCGGCGCTGCGGGCGGCGCGGCGCGCGACTTCGATGTCCGGGTCGCCCAGTAATCTCACCAGCCAGCTCGGGAGCGCGTCGGGCGGCGTCGTCAAGAATCCGAGGGCTTGTGCTGCCAGCATTCGCGCCCCGGCCGTCTCATCGTACACGCGGTCGCGAACGATGCGCTCGAGCACGAGGTCGGAAAGGGTCGTCTCCGACTGCTCGAGACAATCGAGTACTGCCCGGATTCTCTCGACGTCGTTTCGCTCGATCACGAAGTCGAGCGTACGATTGGCGCCGTCGGGATCGACGCGAAGGAAGAGCGCAAATGCCTCGGCCGCCACCCGTGGCTCTTCGTCCAGGACGCGGCGTTCCAGCTGGTCGATCGGCGAAGCCGCCGCCCCGCGCAGCAGCCGGAATGCGGCTCTTCGGATTTCCGCGCTCGGATGATCCGTCAAGCTCGCCGCCTGTCGCAGCAGCAGCTCATCCTCGGTTCCGGCGAGAAGCTCGAGAGCGTACAGGATCTCCCGGGTATCGTCGCCCGCGAGGACCTGTTGGAAAACGGACAGACTCGCGGGGTCGGTCAGGTGCGCCGTGAGGTCGGTGATGTCTCGTCGCGCGATGGAGTCACGAAAGGTGTTCACGTACTCGCGGTTCAACCACACGACGAGAACGAGCCAGGGAACGGTCAGGAAAGCGACGAGGAGCCCGATCTGAGTTGGCGGCATCGACAGCAGGGTCGTCGCGGCCAGCAAGGTGAGGCCACCCAGGCCGCGGCTGACGCGCTCGACGAACATGTCGAGCCACGCCTTGAGCCGATTCTTCAACGCCAGGGAGACGGGCAGATACAAGATCTCCACACTTGCCCGATTCACCGAGTTGCTGAGACCGTCATCGGAGGCCTTGACGAGCGCGGCACTCACAAGCGACGGCATGGCGAAAAGAAACAAGGAGCTCCCGAGCAGAGCCGCGGGTAGCAGAACGAGACCGGCGGCGACCCCGAACCGCCCGAGCAGTCGTCCTGCCACGAGCAGCTGGAGTGCGAAAGCCACGACGTTGATCCCTGCGAAGAACGTTCCGAAGAACCGAGTGAGCGCGTCTCGGGTCGGGAAGCTGTCCTCGGCGGCAACGTTGAACTGGTAGTCGACCAGCGTGGAGACCAGAGTCGCAAGCACGATGAGGGCGGCGAGGAGTCTGAGGTAGCGCGACCGGGCGACGAGCGCCAGGGGACTCGATTCATCCGAGACGGCGTGGCTTCGCTCGCTCCGAGCGAGGTCGAAGCGACGCTCGGTGATGCGCTCCGCCTCTCGGGCCACGTTCCAGCGAACGAGGAACGCGACGAGGATCAGGAGACCGGCCGCGGAAAGAAGTAATCCGGATGTTCCCACGACGGGTACGAGGAGCGACGTGAGCGCCCCGCCGGCAATGGAACCGAGCAGCCCTCCCGCCATGACCACCGGAAACAGGCGTCGGCCCTCGTTGGAGTAGAAGACGTAGTTCGCGAGGAGCCAAAACAGTGACGGCATGAGCGCCGTAAAGATGCTCACCCAGACGTAGAAGACGAATCCCGTCCAAATCCAATCCATCACGAGGGCGATCCAGAACAGGACGATGTGGGAAGCGAACAACGCCGCGGCACCGACGAAGAGCCGAACCACGTTCGTGCGCGAGGAAAGCCTGGCGAACCCCGCGGCGACGAATCCGAGCACCAGGGCTACCAGGAGATAGACGTAGGGAAGTCTCTCGGCGCCGAACTGGCTCAGAAAAACAGAGCTCCGAACCGGCTTCAAGATGTAGCTCGTGGCGATGATGAGCCCGAGAAGGGCAAACATCCCGAAGACACGACGACCCTCACCGGGGTGGACGTTCACGAGTCGCAAGAAAGGCATGAAGCGCTTCTTGTTATCAGGTTCTCGATGAGACTTCCAGGCATGTTATGATCCCCCGCCCTTATGGTCCCCCGTGCCGGTTCGAGTGCCTTTTCGCGTCTGTTTCTCTTGGTCGGATGTGCGGTTTCGGTCGTCGGCCTTGCTCCTTCCACGTCGTCCGCCCAGAGCCGCCAGGAGATACTCCTCGAGAAGCGTCGGGAGAAGGCGCGAGAGCTCGAGCCCTATCGGATCTCCCCCCTGGAAGCCCGGGTGCGTGGTCTCGAGAAGGCGAAGTTCCCCCAGAATATCTTTGTCAAGGGATGGCAAGGTTTTCGCCCCGTCATCGGAGGCATGCCCTCGGGGTCCGGCTTCGTCCTCGGAGGCGGTTACGTTCACGGACTCG
Organism: Vicinamibacteria bacterium; assembly: GCA_035620555.1. NCBI lineage: Bacteria > Pseudomonadati > Acidobacteriota > Vicinamibacteria > Vicinamibacteria bacterium. The sequence goes on along the minus strand of DASPGQ010000226.1, from coordinate 57,615 downwards.
AGAACCAGTACTTCCAGTTCCAGCTCAACGGGCGCTACTCGACGAGGGGTTTCACGATGGCGGACGCCGAGGTCGTCGTCCCACCTCCTCACGTGGGCAGACGCATCGAGCTCAAGTTCCGCGCCGAGTACCGGGATTTCACATCCCTTCGGTTCTACGGTCTCGGCAACGACTCGAGCGTGGACGATCGCTCGACCTACCTTCTCAACGATCAGGGTGGCACGGCCTATGTCTGGCTCAACCCTCGGGGTCTCCTGTCCTTCGGGGCTCAGGCGGGCTACTTCCAGACGCGAACCGACTCGGGCGATGCCGATCGATCCCTCGAGGAGGTCTTCGACCCCGCGGGAGTGCCCGGTTTCGGCGATCCGAGAACTCAGTACTCCGTTACCGGCGGGTGGGTCGAGTTCGACATCCGCGAGAAATGGGGGTCCCCACCAGTGGGAATCGTCGCCCGGGTCACGGGGCTCCACTACGAGGACACGGGTTTGAGTCTGTACGACTTCACTCGCGTGATCGGCGACATCAAGGGCTACGTTCCCCTTGGCCATCGCAATCGGATCCTGGCTCTCCGCGTCTATTCGTCGCACTCACTCCCTGCGGGCGGCAAGAGCGTGCCCTTCTATCTCATGGAGACGATGGGAGGTGCCGCGACCGTTCGCGGCTTTCGCGAGTACCGTTTCCGAGATACCCGAAACCTCCTGGTTAGCGCCGAGTATCGATGGGAGGTCTTGCCTTATGTCGATTGCACGTTGTTCTTCGACGCCGGCAAAGTCTTCCGCGACAGCGACGACTTCAACTTCGACAAGATGCACACGGGCTACGGATTCGGTCTCAGAGCCCACGCCCCAGCGGGATTCGTCCTGAGATTCGACCTCGCCCACAGCCTGGAGGGGTTCCGCTTCCATATAGGCGGCGGGCCCAGTTTCTGACGATGAACGAGCTCGTTCTGATTCTCGCTCTCCTCGGGCCGGTGCGCGGCGAGGCCCATGAGCCCAAGTTCTTTCCCGACGATCCCCTGGTCGTGGACAACGATCGGCTCGACGTGCCTACCCAGCCGGAGGCGATCGCGCTCTCGGATTTGTACGATCGCTTCGGACACATGTTCAAGGATTGGGGTGAATCACCGATCGGATCCGAGGCCGCGAACGTAAACGTGCTCGACGAGCTGCCGAACAGCAGCTGGTTCACGAACCGCCTCGGCGAGAGACGATTGAGCGTCGAAGAGCTGTCGCGGGGAGCCAATCAGGGGAACGGTCCCGATCCCCAAGAGACCTGGACCGTGTTTCGGAGCAAGAGCCAGGGCTTGACTCCGGGGTTCGAAATCAGCGACGGTGCCGGCGATCGCTACGTGATCAAGCTCGACCCGGTGGACGTACCCGAGATCGCCTCCGCGGCGGAAGTCATCGCTTCCAAGCTCTTCCACGCGCTCGGCTACAACGTGCCCGAGAACTACATCGTTCGCGTCCATCCTGACCGTTTCAAAATCGCGCCGGGGACCGAGGTCGAGGACCGCTTCGGTGACAAGATGGCTCTCACCGAATTTCGTTTTCGCCGCATGATCCGCAGGGTGCCGCGGCTTGCCGACGGGACGATGCGGGTCCTGGCGAGCAAATACATTCCCGGACAGCCGATCGGGCCATTCCGCTACTACGGCATGCGCAGCGACGACCCCAACGACGTTATCCCGCACGAGGACCGGCGCGAGCTTCGAGGACTCCGCCTCTTTGCCGCCTGGCTCAACCACGACGACACCCGCGCCCACAATACCCAGGATAGTTACGTCGAGGACGACGGCACGCACTACGTGAGACACTTTCTGCTCGATTTCGGCTCGACGTTCGGAAGCGGTTCGGTGGATATGCAATATGCCCACCTGAGCTTCCACTATTCCCTCGACCTGCGCCTCGCCAAGAAGAACTTGTTGGGCTTCGGATTTCACGTTCCCGAGTACCGAAAGGCCAAGTGGCCACCCTTCCCCGAGTACGAGGCGGTGGGGCGCTGGGAGTCCGAGCTTTTCGACCCGGTGAAGTGGCGCAACGACTACCCCAATCCCGCCTTCGTCCGGATGACTGCCCGGGACGCCTTCTGGGCCGCAAAGATCCTGATGAAGCTCACGCGCGACGAGCTTTCCGCCATCGTCGAGACCGGAGAGTACAGCCGCCCCGAGGACGCCGCTTACTTTCTCGAGGTCCTCGTCGAGCGGCAGCTCGAGTGCGGCAGATTCGGCATCAACGCCTTGAACCCGCTGGACGAGTTTCGCATCGACGGCGATGGGCTCGCCTTCACGAATCTGTCGGAGAAGTACGGCTTCGTGCAGACGGAGACGATCTACGAAGTGGACTGGTCATCCTACGACAACGCAACCGGCGCGAGCCGAACCCTGGTGGAGCCGGAGCGTCAGACGTCCACCCGCCTCGCCATTCCTTCGATTTCCTCTCCCGACCTTTTCCTCGTGGCGACGATTCGCTCTCACAACTCCGACAATCCACACTGGGCCCGAAGCGCTCAGGTGTATCTGAGACCGGAAGGCTCGGGCTACGCGATCGTCGGCATCGACCGAGAGAGCCCCGAGCCTTCGTCATTCCCCATGGAATGAGGCCGAGTTAGTTCGACGGGGGAAAGTCGGCGAACATCTTGCTCAAAGCTTCGCGAACCTTGTCGCGGTTCTTCTTCATGTCATTGGTGAGAGCCGCGGTGGCGGAAGCCTGCCAGACGAGCTGGTTCTCGGCGGCATCCACCAAATCGATGACGAGCGTTCCCGCGGCGTGGGTCTCGACCGTCACCGCGCGCGCGTCGTTCCAGTCGCGCCGGTAACCTCCGCTGATCTGGAAGCTCTCGTCCACGGAAGCGTAGTAGGTGACGTAGAGATCGGGCTCGAACTCGTCCTTGAAGATACCCGCCACCGCGAGCGTCGCGTCGGTGCTGTCGACGACGAGGCGATGGGCCTGATCGTCGAGTGCCCGCGCGCCCTCGATCCACATATAGCTTTGGTATCGACTGAAGTCGACGGTCCGCTCCCAGCGGACCCGAACCGTCTGAGCAGTGGCCGTGGTCGCTCCGATGAGCGTGAACGCCACGACGAATCGAGAGTATCGCATCACGTCGCTCCGCGCCTATTGTATCGCCAAATGTGCTAGTCTTCCTTCGCTTGCGTGGTAGGCCTGCTCGGAGACATGCGTCTCCACGCCCCGAGCACGTCGAGCCCGGTGCAGCGCACGCGAAACGTTCCGACCGACGTCGCCATGACCCATAGAGAGTGATCCCAAGTGCCCCTCGAGCCTAAGAGTCGTCTCGGCGGGTTCGAGATCCTCGATACACTCGGCGCGGGCGGAATGGGCGAGGTCTACCTCGCCCGGGACACTCACCTCAAGCGGGAAGTGGCCATCAAGGTCCTCCCCGACGATCTTGCCCGGGACCCTCAGCGCGTCGCGCGCTTCGAACGTGAGGCGGTGCTTCTCGCCTCGCTGAGTCATCCCAATATCGGTACTCTCCACGGACTCGAGAGGGACGGCGATGTGCTTTTTCTCGTCCTCGATCTCGTCAAAGGGTTGACTCTCGCCGAGAAGATGCAGCAAGGGCCTCTTCCGCTTCGGGAAGCTCTCGATTTGTTTCGCCAGATAGCCGCCGGGCTGGGCGCCGCGCACGAGAGAGGAATCATCCACCGCGACCTGAAGCCGGCCAATGTCAAGGTGACGCCGCAGGGCCTCGTGAAAGTTCTGGATTTCGGCCTGGCCAAAGAGCTTCTGGCCGAGACCCCGCTCGGTCCGAGCGGGAAGACCGTGACAGCGCCGGACCGGATGACGATGGAAGGAGACATTCTCGGAACGCTCGCTTACATGAGCCCGGAACAGGCACGGGGGCAGAGTCTCGACAAGCGCACCGATATCTGGTCCTTCGGGGTATGCTTTTTCGAAGCTCTTTCGGGGCGGCATCCGTTCGAGGGGAAAACGAGCTCCGACATTCTCGCCGCGGTCATCTCCACCGAGCCCGACTTCGGGGCGCTTCCCGCATGGGTGCCGCGCAACATTCGCCATCTCCTGCAGCGTTGCCTTCGCAAGGAGCTGCACCGGCGGCTCCACGACATCGAAGACGCACGGCTCGAGATCGAAGAGGCACTCGAAGGCCCGCTCGAGCCCCCCAAGCACGAAATGCCCATCTGGGCCGCGCTCGCTCTCGCGGCGGCCGGTCTGCTCGTCGGTTTCGTAGTGGGACGCGTCTGGGATGGACAGGTCCGGTCGCTGAAAAGCGGGCGCGTCTTCACCATCGACGTTCCGCCGACCGAGCCCGTCGCGCTCGAGGCGGGCTCTCCTCTCGCGCTGTCCCCTGACGGCACGCGGCTCGTCTACACCGCCCGCCGTGGCGAGACGACCGAGCTGCGCCTGCGGGCGATGGACCGCCTCGATCCGACTCCGCTTCCGGGAACAACCGGTGCCTCGAGCCCTTTTTTTTCTCCCGACGGAGACTCGCTGGGCTTTTTCTCCGAAGGGAAGCTGCAACGCATGTCGCTTTCGGGGTTCGCGGTCGAATCGCTGGTCGACGCTCCGAGTCCGCGGGGAGCGAACTGGGGCTCGAGTATGATCGTTCTCGCTCCCCTCACGATGGGGGGGTTGTCGGCGATGGGGACCGGCAATCCCGCAATGGTCGGTCTTACCACCCTCGGGGATGAAACCCGAAGCCATCGATGGCCCACCGTATTGCCCGATGGACACGTGCTCTTTACCAGCCTCATGCCGGGTGGACGGTTTCGAATCGAGGTCGTGGCGTCAGGCGAGACCGAGACTCGCGTCGTCGTGGAGGACGGATCCTACGCGCGCTACTCGCCCAGGGGCCACCTGGTATTCGCCCGGGGGACGAGCCTGATGGCGGCTCGATTCGATTCGCGGGCACTCGAGATCCGCGGCGCGGCCATCGAGATGCTCTCGGGCGTGGGATTCGACGATCTGACCGGTGCATCTTTCTACGATTTGGCGAGCGATGGCACGCTCGTCTACGTCCCCGAGGGGGGGGATGGGGCGAACGAGGCTTCGGGCCGGCTGCTTCTCATCGATCGCAACGGCGGCGCCAGCCTCCTGACCCGCACCTCGCGCGGCTATCAGGTGCCCCGACTCTCTCCGTCGGGCGATCAGCTCCTCGTGACGGTTACCGAAGGGGAATCGACCGATATCTTCCTCTTGGACACCCATCGCGGGTCGATGAGACGCGTCACGTTCGAAGGAAACAGCGGCGGGGCGATCTGGAAGCCCGACGGTCGCGAGATGACGTTCGGTCGGGAGTCAGATGGGATCGTGAACCTTTTTACTAAGGCCATCGATGGATCGTCCCCGGCGGTTCGCCTCACGACCAGTCCCAATCCTCAGTTCCCCAATTCCTGGTCGCCGGACGGGCGCCACCTGGCGTTTACCGAGTTGTCTCCGGACACTCAGTTCGACGTCGTCCTTTGGGTGAACGGCCGCACCGAGCCTTTTCTCGCGACACCGTTCAACGAAAGCGCCGCCATGTTCTCTCCCGACGGCCGGTACCTGGCATACGTATCCGACGAGAACGGCATCAGGGACGAGATCTACGTGCGTGAATTTCCTTCCGGGGAGCTGAAAGGTAGTGGGCCGATCTCGACCGAGGGCGGCCACGAGCCGGTCTGGGGCCGCGACGGCGAGGAGCTCTTCTACCGCGACGAGGACTCCATGATGGTGGTTTCGATCGAGACCGAGCCCGAGTTTCGGGCGGGAAAGCCACGCCCGCTGTTCGAAGCGCCCTTCGACGAAGCCGGTGCTCCCTATGCGGGCTACGACAAAACGCGAGACGGCACCGGGTTCATCATGGTACAAACGGATCGGGGGAGCGAGGCCACGCGGCTTCACGTGGTCGTCGACTGGTTCTCCGAGCTCGAGCGACGGGTGCCCCCCTCGTCATGAGAGCCGGATCCCCGGTGGTCGGCCCCGGCGATTGATGTTAGATTGGAAAACGGTGCCTTATACGAGGAGTATCGGAAGGGATGGAGGAACAGGGAGCTTTTCGCAGCCGTTTCGGACTCGATAACCACGGAATCTTCGACGCCACCGTCTGGTGGAACCTCTCGAGCGCAGCCCTCTACGAGCATGCCATTCAGCGCCGCGAGGGCTTCATCGCTCACCGGGGCCCTCTCGTCGTTCATACCGGCCAATATACGGGCCGCTCACCCAACGACAAATACATCGTTCGCGAGCCGCGGAGCGAAAAACACATCTGGTGGGACGTCGCGAAGCCTTGCGAGACGTCGCAGTACGACAGACTGCGAGCCAGGCTGACCGCGTACCTCAGGGGTCGCGATCTCTACGTCCAGGACTGCTATGTCGGAACGCACCCCGACTACAAGATTCCGATTCGGATCATCAACACGCGAGCGTGGCACAACCTGTTTGCCAGGAACATGTTCGTTCGCGAGAAGAACCCCGACAAGCTCGCGTCTCACGTCCCCGAGTTCACCGTGATCTGCGCTCCCCGGTTCCAGGCCGTTCCCGAGGAGGACGGGACCCGCTCGGAAGTGTTCGTCATGCTCAACTTCGCACGCAAGGAAGTCATCATCGGAGGCACCGACTATGCCGGGGAGATCAAGAAGTCGATCCTGACCGTCATGACCTACTTGCTCCCTCCCGACGGCGTGCTGCCGATGCACTGTTCCGCCAACTTCGGCAAGGACGAGGACGACGTGGCCATCTTCTTCGGCCTGTCGGGGACGGGGAAGACGACGCTATCCGCCGATCCCGACCGTGTCCTCATCGGTGACGACGAGCATGGATGGAGCGACCAGGGGGTCTTCAACTTCGAGGGCGGTTGCTATGCCAAGGTCATTCGGCTGTCTTCCGAGGGCGAGCCGGAAATCTACGCCACCACCCGAATGTTCGGAACCATCCTCGAGAACGTCGTCATCGATACCAAGACCCGGCGGCTCGACCTCGACTCCGACAGTTTCACCGAGAACACGCGTGCGTCCTATCCCGTTTCTCACATTCCCAACGTCTCCAGAACCGGCTGGGCCGGGCATCCAAAAACCGTTCTCATGCTGGCAGCCGACGCGTTCGGCGTGCTCCCACCGGTCGCGAAGCTCAATCCCCAACAGGCCATGTATCATTTCCTCTCGGGCTACACGGCGAAGGTCGCCGGCACCGAGCGGGGTATCGACGAGCCTCAAGCCACCTTCAGCGCCTGCTTCGGTGCCCCCTTCATGTCGCGCAAGCCCGCGGTCTACTCCAAGATGCTCGGCGAGCGGTTGAGTCGGCACCGGCTCGTGACCTGGCTCGTGAACACCGGTTGGACGGGAGGCGCTTACGGCTCCGGTCACCGAATGAAGCTGTCGCACACCCGGGCCATCGTTCGCGCCGCGTTGAGCGGGGCCCTCGACGCCGTCCCGACCACCACCGATCCTATCTTCGGGTTCCAAGTCCCGCAATCCTGTCCCGATGTACCTCCGGGAATCCTCGATCCCCGCTCGACCTGGTCGGATCCCGATGCCTACGATGCCCAGGGCAGAAAGCTCGCGGGCATGTTCGACAAGAACTTCGAGCGATTTGCCGGGGACGTCGACGACGACGTGCGTGCCGCCGCGCCGGCGACGGCATGAACGAGCCGCCATGAAGAAACTCGTGCTCCTTCGTCACGGCGAGAGTCTCTGGAACAAAGCCAATCGCTTCACCGGATGGACCGATGTGGACCTGACCGACAAAGGCGTCACCGAGGCTCGCGAGGCGGGCCGAACCCTGGCCGCTCAGGACTATTTCTTCGACGTGGCGTTCACTTCGGTGCTCAAACGAGCGATACGGACGCTCTGGCTCGTTCTCGACGAGATGGACCTCATGTGGATTCCCGTCCACCGAAGCTGGCGTTTGAACGAGCGCCACTACGGAGCTCTCCAGGGTTTGAACAAGGCAGAGACCGCGAAGCGCTATGGTTTGGAACAGGTCCAGACCTGGCGGCGAGGCTATGATACGCCGCCTCCCCCGCTCGATCCGTCCGATCCGCGAAATCCCCGCCGCGACCCTCGCTATGCCTCTCTGGCGCCCGCCGAGGTACCTCTGGGGGAGAGTCTCAAGGAAACGGTCGAGCGCTTCCTCCCGTGCTGGCGAAAATCGATCGCCCCCGAAGTCGCATCGGGACGAAGAGTCCTGATCGCGGCTCACGGCAACAGTCTCAGAGCTCTGGTGAAGTACCTCGATCACGTCCCCGATGACGAGATCGCCGAGTTGAACATCCCGACGGGAGTTCCCCTGGTATACGAGCTGAACGACGATCTGGTGCCGATCCGACATTACTACCTGGGCGATCCCGAGAAGGTGTCGGAGGCGGCGAGGGCGGTCGCCGGACAGCTCGAGGAGACCTAACCAACTATCCCGCCGACCGTGCCGACTGCCGGCGACGGATCGCCTCGATGGCCTCGAGCGTGTAGGCTTTCATCGTCTCGTCCCCGCCGGTCTCGAGGCGACCGAGCAACCGGAGGCTGGTTTCGTCTCCCAGCCGTCCGATCGCTTCGACGGCGTTGAGCCTCGTGAGCTCGTAATCGTCTCTCGTAAGCTGTTCGAGTCGTTCGAGGCACGCGAGAGTTCCCATATGGCCGACGGCGTAGACGGCGCACGCTCGAATCCAGGCCGAGCGATGGCGCGTGAGCTCGAGAAGGGCATCGAGAGGGGAGCGCGAAGGGAAATCGAAGAGCTCGGCGCCTTGCTCGGCGACCGCTCGCGGGCTGTCGTGCTCGAATAGCGGCAAGACCCCACCGAGAAGGGCGGTGTCGACGCGGACCTCGAGCGCCTCGAGGGCGCTCGATCGAATGAAGCGGTCGGGATGATTCAAGTTGCTGAGGATCAGACGCATCCCCGGCTCACCCATGAACACCGCTCTGAGTACCTGGTGGGCGTTTCCCCGAGCGAGCTGGACTCTCTGGGCGATGGAGTCCTCGAGGAGGCCCAGTGCGGGGTTGCTCGGCAGATGTTGAATCGCCTGGAGCCGCAGCAGCTCGTAATAGGCCTCTTCCGCCTCCAGAGATAGAACCGGCAGGAGCGCTTGGCGCGCGCTCGATGTCCCGATTCGATCGAGGGCGCGGATGACGTAACGGCGTGCCTCGACGTCGGAGCTCCAGAGCGCGAGCGTGAGAACGCCGACCGCGGCCTCGCCGCAGCCCTCGAGCGCTCGCGCCGCGACGTGTCGTGTCGCTCCGTCGCCTTCCTCGAGGTAATGAACGAGCCTTTCGAGCGCCCCCTCTTCCTGGCTCCGCGCGAGCGCGAAGAGCGCGCGTTTCCTCGTCGCACCGTTCTCCAGGACTCGTCGAGGCGCGCTATCCCGGCTAGGCTGCGACACGTTTGTCTCCCTGCCCATCTCGGCAAGAAGCGTGTCCCGGGCCAGCGTTTCCATGGCGCTGGCGCGCACCGCGGGGTCGACTTCGGTAGCGGATCCGCTCTCGGCGCGATCTCCGCGGTTGCGAACCATCCTTCCGAGTGCCGAGACCATTCGCGAGCGCACCTGGGGATCGGGCTCGTCGCGAACCCGGTCGACGAGCAGAGTTGCGGCCTCCGGCTCTCTGAGCTCCGAGGCGACTTCCACGGCCAGGAGCCGGATCGACGCCTCGTCGTCATCGAGAGCTCGTCGCAGTCCACTCACGCCGGTCTTCCCCGCAGGCGTTCTGGCCTGCCGCGAGACGAACGAAGGAAAAGCGAATCGATAACGACTTCTCTCCTTGAGCACCAGGACCAGGCTCGCGATGTAGTGTTCCTTGAGCTTGCCGGTGGCGGCGAAGAGAACGATCGAGAGTCCCGTCGCCCCGCCGAGAACGTACTGAAGTGGGAGCTCGGAGCTGGCCATGAGCAACAGGCCGCCGGCGAGCACGCCCAGTGGCTCGAGGAGTGTCTCCTTGAAAGCCTTGGCGCGGCCGCGACGCTCGCCCGGGATCGCGTTGTAGATCAAGTCGGTCGACGTTCGAACGAGCGAGATGCGAAATGCTCTCTGGATCGCTCTCGCGGCGACGACGGTGAAGAAGAAAGCACCGCCCGCGAGCCACACGACGCTGGCGCTGGCGAAGACGACGAAAAAAGTGATGGGTGCGAGAAGTTGAGCCCGGGTGACGCCCGCGGAGTTGATGAGACGGTTGGCGATGAAGAACTGGACGAGGGCTCCCACGCCGATGACCACGGCGTTCAGCAGAGCGTAGAAGCTCGCGAGTCCCTCGACGGCAACGGATCCACTCGGCGCGGCGAAGGCGGCGTGAGCGGCCTTGCCCAGCAGAAAATCGAGGATCTGAGCGAGCAGCGCGAGAAGAAACACGTAGAGCGAAAGCGCTCTGACCAGCGGCGATTGGAACGAGACATCGATGTCGGACTTGATCCGGTGAACCAGGGAGGGGACTCTCTGGGATCTCGTTCCGGCGTAACGCAAGCGCCGGCGCCAGCGATGGGATATCCATTGAACGGGAACGATCGCCGCAACCATCAGGGCTCCGGAGAAAGCGAGCAGGCTCTCCGAGGGAAGAAATCGTGGGATCTGCGCCGCGGCCATACTCGCCACCAGGCCACCGGTGAGACTGAAGCCGAGCAACACCGGGAATACTCTCTTCGCCTGGCGCAGATCCAGAAGATCTCCCGCGAATAGCCAGTACTGAAGGAAGAAGAGCCCTTTCATCAGGTAGCTCGCGACGTATAGAGCGCGGTAGGCGGAGCCCTGCGAGGTGAGGAGCACTAGAGCCGCGGAACCGGCGAGCAACAGGCTGAAAAACAGGGAACGGTCGAGGCGATCGACGAGGGGAGTCACGAAGAGGCCCGCAAAGATCAATACGATCGCGCTGGCCGAATAGACCTGGGGCAAAGCATCCGGTCCAAGGTTGCCGATCAGAAGGGCCGTCGCGCCGATGTCGAACAGAGAGTGCGCCCCCGCCACGAGGAAGTGGGTGAGCCCGAGCAGGAGCGTCAATTCGACCTCGGCTTCGAGGATGCCGAGGGTTCTCGCGAGTTTCAAAGCCCTGACGCCTCGTGCGGCTCCCGTTCGACCGGAAGTCCAGCTCCGGTTCCGCCGTCAGGGCTCGGATTTTCCCGAACGGTCCTCTTTGGCTCGAATCGTCGAAACGGCATTGGCTTCGTCCATCAGCTCGCGGTGCCGGCGGTCGGCGTGCCGCAACCGTCTGCTGAACTCACGCAGGATCTCGAAGGCGATGTCCGGGTAGTCCTGGACGGCCGAGCGGAAGTCGGTCTTGTGAAGAACGAACAGGCTGGTGTCGACTTCGGCCGTCGCCGAGGCGGAGCGTGGAAGGTCGTCGATGATCGCCATTTCGCCGAAGTAGCCTCCCGTCTCCACTACGAGCAACGACACGCGTCCCCCCTTTACCTCCTGATGTACGCTGACCCGGCCGGACCGCACGATGTACATCTCCTCGCCGAGCTCGTCCTCCCGGAAAATCACTTCGCCGGCCCGGACGGTCTTCTCCTGGATGAAATCGGACAATCGCTTCAATCCCTCACCGGGCACTCCCTGGAACATTGGAGTCCTCTTGAGCGCGAGGATGATCTCCATCAAGGACAGCATCGACTAACCTTCCCGCTGGGGGGACACATTATAACGGCATAAGGGCGTTGGGATTCGTGGGACATACACCACACCTGGGTACGAGGGCGCCTTCGCGACTCCCGCCAGGCGCTGAGGTCAACCTCCACGGAATCAATACCATCCACGATCCCCGCACCGGCGGGAACTCGTGGGCACGGGCCTTGCTAGGTTGTCGCCCGGGAGTCGAATCGCGGCATGATCCAGGGGAAGACCTCGTGAGCCTTGCCAGGCCCGCCGTGATCGGCAATGTCTTCGAGGCGGCGGAACGCGCGCAGTCTTCCGCAGAGTCCGTAAGCGTACGCGCCGCGCGAGAGCCCATTCGGTGTTACCGGGAGCATGCCGACGAAATTCACGAGATGCTCGCCGAGAATCGATGCCTCGCCCTTCTCTACGTCGAGGCATCCAATCTCGCCCAGATCGAGCACGACTACGGAGATCTCATTCACGACCAGGTCCGAAGTCTCCTCACCAACCTCATGCTCAACAAGCCCTCCGAATTCCGTCGCGACGATCTCGTCACCGTCAGCGAGCCCGGGGGGGATACGTTTCTCGTGTTCTTGTCGGGCGCGGCGGAGCTCGAGGCGATGGCCGAGCGGATTCACGCCGACTTGACGCGGCACCTGTCGCGGATGACCAGCCCCTATCTGAAGGGGAAGTTCAAGGTCGCGGTCGGCTACGGCCTGGTGCTACACAATCCGCTCATCAACGAGGAACGACTCGTGCTCCAGCTCATCGACGAGGCACGAACGATGTCAAGATACCAGGAATACCGCCTCGCGGCCAAGAGCAAGGAGCTCCTTCAGAGGATTATCCTCAACGAGGACGTCCGCACGGTCTTCCAGCCGATTCTGGACTTGACGTCTCTCGAAACGATCGGTTTCGAGGCGCTGACGCGCGGCCCCCGGGCCGCGCGCTACGAGAGCCCTCAGGTCATGTTCGACCTGGCCAGCGATGCGAATCTACAGTTCGAGCTGGACCGACTCTGCCGCCGCCGCGCCTTCAGCAATGCCTCGCGTCTCAAACAAGGGCACAAGCTCTTCGTGAATCTGTTACCGACGACCCTTCGCGACCCCGAGTTCCAGGGAGAGCGGATCGTCGGGTTGCTCGACCAGAAGGGGCTCTCCCCTTCAGGAATCGTACTGGAGATTACCGAGCGGCTGGCGATCGAGAACTACGACCTGTTTCTCGACGCGATGAAGACGTTCACCGACATGGGATTCTCCATCGCCATCGACGACATGGGTGCCGGCTACTCAGGCCTGGAGAAGATCGTCCGCCTCAACCCCCGGTACCTGAAGTTCGACTTGATGATGGTGCGCGACATCCATACCAGCTTCGTGAAGCGCGAAATGCTAAAAGCGATCCAAGCACTCTCGACCAATATTGGTGCCGATGTCATCGCCGAGGGAGTCGAGCGAGTCGAAGAGCTCCACACGCTCCTCGAGCTCGGGATTCCCTACGGGCAGGGTTACCTCTTTGCCCGGCCCCAGGAGCGTCTCGTCGAGCCGAGCTTGGGGCACCAAACGATCCCCGAGGTACCGGGCCTCATCGTCGATTAGCGTAAATTACCATCGGGGTGGGCTTTCTCGAGATTGCTCTCCAGAAGACGCTCCATCGCCGCATTCGGCACCGTCACGGATATCTCGATCCGATCGTCGAGCTGTGCGATCGAGACCGATTCGAGGACGCTGAGGAACGTGGGGTCCATACCCTCTCGGAGTCGACCAAGAGCCGCCATTCCTCGGGCCACGTCGGCAAGCTGCTGCGCCGCGACGGCGTCGGATGCTTTCCCCTGAGCCTTCAGCTGGAGGTCGCGGGCGATTCGACCCGAGAGCGCAAACGACCGAATCGACGGCAGATCGGACCCGGGGCCAGTCGAAAGGAGGCTTCCGATCGTCTTCGAGGCTTTGCCAACCACCCAGAAAGTCTCGTTTCTGAGGCTCGGTCCGTCGATGCCTTCGAGGAGAGTCTCGAGGCCCACGCTCGGCTCTTTGCCGGCTCCGGCATCGAGCATTTGACGCAGGTAATCGGGCCCTCCCACGAGGAGTGTATCGGCGCTTGCCACCGCGAAGGCCAGCTCACGTCCGCGTCGGTCGGTGAATTCGTGCACCGCAATGCCTTCGTACTCGCCGGAGACGACCTCACCGTGTTTGCGAAGCTCCCGCAGCAGGTGCGTGCCATCGATCGCCCCCCGAACGGAAACGCCCCAATGCTCGGGCGGGGAATTCGGCGATGCCTGTGCTGACTCGACCACGGAGAAGGTTGCGGTGTCGAGGTCCGTCAGCGGATCGATTCCCGTCCGTCGCCTCAACTCGCTCAATGCCTCGAGCCCGGTCCTGGCCTCTTCGCGAAGACGCCATGCCTCGAACAGAGGACTCTCGGCGAGGGCTCGAAGGTTCACATGGCCCGCGAGCGTGGCCGAGCTGGGAACCCACTTCAGGTGGGACTCGGTCAGGGGCAGGCTCTCCTGGCTTTCGCTCCGGCGCGCCACGTGCGCCAGCGCTCCGATACAAAGCCCCGAGACCAGCGTGGTTGCCGCGATGGTGAGTATCCAGCGCGTTTTCTTCGTTCGGTTCATCGAAAAACCCTCCGCCCCCAAGACGTAAGCTCGAAACCCCAAGTTCCATTATGCCGCAACCGAGGAGGACTCACAGCTCCCTGTGGCCGAATCGCCAGAGGGAGACTCCGTGAGTGACCGCGATAATGGCCATCAACGCCAAAAGGGCGAGGCCGACACCCGGACGCTGTCCGAAGACCCGACTCGCGGCCGACAGGTTCTCCTGAGATACGAGCGCATAGAGATAATGGGTAATCGTCAGGTAGCGAGCCGAGCCGGGCACGAAGGTGGCGCCCGCCTGCCATCCGAATACGAAGAACAGCCCCACCAGGAGAGGCCTCGAGACCAGAGTGCCGAGCATCGCGAAAAGTCCGTGGTAGGCCGCGATTCCCAACACTCCCGCCAGGAGATCGAGGACGAGACTTCCAAATCGAGCTCCGATTGCGTCGAGACCTTCTGCCGAAAGGGCGACGTAATATGCCAGAACGATCGAGGGGAGGAACAGTACGAGGCACAGAGTGAGGCTTCCGAGCATCTTTCCCGAGAGGAGCTCGGTCCGCGTCAGCGGCCGAGTCGCGAGGTAGGGCAACGTTCCCGCCTCGAGATCGTCCAGGATGACACCGCTGGCATAGAACAGGGCGAGCATCGGTGCGACGAACTGAAAGCCGACGGCTGCCGTGACCACGGAGAACGTTTCAAAGGCCGTGGGCGCTTCCGAGTAACCGAGCGACAGAGCCACTCGATAGGCACTCGCGAGACCCGCTGGCGCCGCGGCGACGAGCAGAGCGGCGAGCGTGCGAGGAGACCATAGGAGCTGCTCGAACGAGAACTTCGCCACGAGCGCGACCGGAGCCAGTCTCACGGGCCAACCAGGTAGCGAAACACGGATTCCAGATCGTCGTCGGCCGACTGGATCTCGTCGACCACGGCGTTCTCCTCGAGGACGAGGGCGGAGACGAAAGCGTAGAAGCTCTCGGGATCGTTGGTCTCGAGCTCGAGCCGTCCGAGCTGCTCGGAGAACTCGATCGATAGCACCGCCGGTGCCTCGAGCAGCCGCCGTGCAAGCGCGCGGGGGGACGGTGTCCGGATCGCGATGCGGTGGGGGTGGGAATCGATCAGCGCTCGGATCTCACGGAGGTTCCCGCTCGCGAGCACGGTGCCTTCGGCCATGAGCACGACGTTCTGGGTCATGAGCTCGACCTCATGGAGGATGTGGCTCGAGACCACGATTGTCTTTCCTCTTTCGCCCTGAGCTCTCAGCCACTCGATCACCTCGTGCCGGCCCAGGGGGTCGAGGCCGCTCAAGGGCTCGTCGAGCAAGAGCAGATCGGGATCGTGGGCGGCGGCCTGCGCGAGCCGCAGCCTCTGCTTCATTCCCCGGCTGAGGGTGGTCACGCTGCGATCTTGCGCCTCGAGCAAGCCGAGCTCGGAGAGGCGGCTCGTCGCGAGCTCTCGGGCCCGGGCTTCGGCGAAGCCGTTGAGCCTCAGGAGAAAGACGAGCCAATCCGAGACGCTGATTCGGGCTTGCGGTCGCAGCTCTCCCTCCTCGAGAACGACGCCGAGCCGTTCGAACACTCGCGAGTTCGCGAAAGGTGCTTCTCCGGCCACCGAGACCGCGCCCGAGCTCGGCCGAAGAAGCCCGGCCACGATTCGGATCAGCGTCGACTTGCCCGCGCCGTTCGGGCCCAGCAGAGCGGTTACCCCCGGATCGAAATCGAGGTCGACTCGCCTCAGTCCGAGGGCACTTCCATACCAGCGCGAGACCCGACGAAGCTCGATGACGCTCACTGGACGACCTCCGAAGAAGCCAGACGCCGCCTCAGGACGAGCGCACAGACGACCATCGAAAGCGCCATGACGAGAATCGAGCTCCAAGACGAGCGGGAATCGCTTCGGAAGAAGACATGCCCGGCGTCGACGGCCGCACTCACGATGCCCAGGCTGAAAGGCAGGTCGGTGCTCGTGGATCTCTGGACTGCGCCTCGAAGTACCACTTCGGTGC
Source organism: Vicinamibacteria bacterium (assembly GCA_035620555.1). Lineage (NCBI taxonomy): Bacteria > Pseudomonadati > Acidobacteriota > Vicinamibacteria > Vicinamibacteria bacterium. The sequence continues at coordinate 41,500 of DASPGQ010000226.1, read as the reverse complement.
CGAGAACGAGAGCGGCGAAACCGGCCCCGGCGACGCGGCCGCTTCGCGAGAGGCTCGAGATGGAGAGGACGAGCATCGTGAAGTAGAGGCCGAGCCATAGGCTGTAAGCGGCAATGGAAACCGGGAGCCAAGGCCCCTCGCGAAGAATGGAGGCGTCTCCCGCAATCGTCAGCTCGAGTGCCAGAAGAGCGAGCCCGGGCACGAGCGTCACGAAGGAGATCGCCCCAAACACTGGAAGCGCCCGCCCGGCGAGGTAGTCGAGTTGAGAAATGGGTTTCGAGAGGTAGAGCACGTAGGCGCCCGAGGCGAAGTCCGACGAGATGGCGCCGGCACCCACATAGAGGCTCACGAGCACGACGGGTAACAAACGTACTTGTTGACCGAGAAACTCCTGCCACGTCGCCGCGCTCACCGAGAAGAAGTCGGCAGCCTGAGGGAATTGATGACTCGCATAGATCTGAACGGCGCGTACGAGCGCCGGTATCCAAGAGAAAGCAAGCAACGCGAGAAGTCCCCGCCGCCGCAGGAGCATCTTCACCGTCTCGCGAGCCAGTGCGATCACGCGTGATGGCCGCGCCGTGCGCGTTCGCGAGACTCTCTGGTAGGAACGATCGTAAAGTGGCATCAGCCCGCGTGGGTGCTCTGGTCGAGAGCGGTGGTGAGGGTGTCCTTCAGATTGCGTTCGTGTCGTTTCAGATGACGGATCTCGGCTCCGGCCAGGTGGGCGAGCTCGAATAGCGGCCGCGTGGCGGCGCCGTTCAGCTCCACGCGAAGGAGGCCGTCACGATCCTCGGTACTCTGGATTCCGTGCTCTCGCAGCCGTTCGCTGAACGCCCCAGGCCGGGTTTCCCTCACGCGGAGGTCGAAGACCCACCCGGTCGGTTGTCGCAGGCTAGAAAGCTGTCCCTCGAGCACCAGACGACCGCGGTCGAGCAAGACGACCCCGTCGGAGACCTGCTCCACGTCGTTCAACAAATGCGTCGACAAGATCACCGAGATACCGGCGCCGCCGATGACGCGAACCAGCTCGAGCATCTGCCGTCGGCCGGAAGGGTCGAGCCCGCTGGTCGGCTCGTCGAGAAGCAGAAGGTCGGGATCGTGAACCAGAGCACAGGCCAGCTTCGTTCGCTGCTTCATACCCGTGGAGAACTCCTCCACCAGGCGATAGCGTGCGTCGCCGAGCCCGGTGAACCAGAGCGCTTCGTGGGCCCTCTCGAGTGCGTCCGTGCGCCTGAGGCCTCCGAGCTCTCCCGCGAGGGCGACGGTGTCGACGGCGCTCATGCCGGGTACCAACACCGAACGCTCGGGAAAGTAACCGAGGCGCGTCCGGAGCTCGGCGCTCCTTGCCTCTGGTGCCGGCACGCCCAGCACCGACAGCGTTCCCGCGCTCGGTCGCAAGAAGCCGAGAAGTGTCTTGAGCAGCGTGCTCTTCCCCGCGCCGTTCGGGCCCAAAAGACCGGTTACGCCTCGGGGGATCTCCAGTTCCAGATGGGAGAGCGCTTCGTGTCTTCCGTAGCGAACCGTGAGAGCACTGGCTTTGACGATTGACATGGGTTTACGAATGGACGTAACGTCGAGTCGAGATTCGGAGTTCCCGGCGACATTCTAGCGAGGCTCTGCCTTCGAAACTAATTGGCTGATGAAATCTGGACACATGGGGGCGATTCGGGTCCGGACCCTTCTGGAAGTGGTCTTCCTTTTCGTGCTCGCCTATTTCGTCGCCCAGGTCACCCCCGCAGTGGTCGTGCGCCTGAAGTTTCTCGGCGATCTCAACGTCGCGGCGAACGCACCCGTCCAGGACAGCTCCGAGACGATTCGAAGCCGTGTGGTCGAGCTGGCGGAGGGTTATGGGATCACCTTGCTCGCGGAGAAAGTCCGCGTCGATCGGAACGCGAAAACGAAACGCACTTCCATCGACGTCGCCTACCAGCTGCACATCAACTTCTGGCCGAATCAAATCTACGTGTGGAACGTTCGGGACCGTGTGGAAGCGCTGACCTACTAGGCTGATGAAAAAGGACAACTCAGCCTGCCGAGCGGTGGCCAAAACGTCTGCCGCGAGATCGGCGCCAAGCGCCGCAAAGGCCGAGCCGTGGCGGCCGGTCGAACACAGGTCCCGCCACGGCATTGAGCACTAGAAGTCTGGTTGTCGGGCCTGGGTGCGTTTGCTAAGATTTCCTCAGGAGTTTGTGTCCGAACGGAGAGCGTGGTTTGGGGCAGGGTGACGACAAACTGAGGCGGTTGGTGCAGAGCCTCGAGAAGAGCATCGAGCAGGCGATTGCCGGCTCGCCCCAGGTCGAGGAATGCCTCACGCGCATTCGAGACGAAGGCTACGAGCTCTCTCTCGTACTGCAGGCCACTCTGGCTTTTGCGCCACGCGGCGAGCTCGACCACGAGCACGTCGAGGAAGTGGCGGGGATGATGGAGTCGCCGGGAGCGTCTTTTCGCATGAGCTCCCTCGACAAGAAGTTCTTGCGCTCTCTCAAGATCGCGGTCGACGAAGAAACGATTTGAACGCGTTTTTCGACGCGTAGCCGGCGATATCCGCGAGCTCCTCCTCGATACGCAGAAGCTGGTTGTACTTCGCGACGCGGTCGCTCCGACTGCAAGATCCCGTCTTGATCTGTCCGCTCCGGCTCGCCACGGCGAGGTCCGCGATCGTCGTGTCTTCCGTCTCGCCCGAGCGGTGGGAGACGACGCTCGTGTACCCGTGGCGGTGGGCCGCCTCCACGACCTCCAGGGTCTCGGTCAGCGTTCCGATTTGATTGAGCTTGATTAGAATCGAGTTCCCCGCTCCCTCCTCGATGCCGCGTTGGAGACGGGTGCCGTTGGTGACGAACAGATCGTCGCCCACGAGCTGGACTCTGTTACCGAGCCTTTCGGTCAGCGCCTTCCAGCCGGTCCAGTCGTTCTCGTCGAGCCCGTCCTCGATGGAGACGATGGGATAGCGCTCGACCCATCGGGCGTACAGATCGATGAGCTCCTCGGAAGACTTTCGAGCTTCGCCCGACTTCTTCATGGCGTACGAGCCGGAATCGAAGAGCTCGCTCGCCGCCACGTCGAGTGCGATGAATATCTCCTCGCCGGGCCGATAGCCGGCTCCTTCGATTGCGGCGAGCAGGAGCTCGATTGCCTTCTCGCTCGTTTCCAGATCGGGTGCGAATCCCCCCTCGTCGCCAACGGCGGTGGCGAGCTTCTTCCGCGTGAGAATGGCTTTCAGCTCCTGGAAGGTCTCCGCCCCCGCGCGAAAGGCCTCGCTGAAGCTCGAAAAGCCCGCGGGCACGATCATGAACTCCTGAATGTCCAGATTGTTGCTCGCGTGGGCCCCGCCGTTCACGACGTTCATCAGCGGGACGGGGAGCGTCGTGGCCAGGGGTCCGCCGAGGTAGCGGTAGAGTGGCAAGCCGAGGCTTTCCGCCGCGGCCCGGGCGGTCGCAAGGGAGACGGCGAGGATGGCGTTGGCGCCGAGCCGCGCCTTGTTCGAAGTTCCGTCGAGCTCGATGAGAAGACGGTCCACGAGGACTTGCTCGGTCGCGTCCTCGCCGACGAGCTCGGGGGCAATCTCGTCGAGGATATGGCGGACGGCTCGGGTGACCCCTTTGCCCTTGAAAACGCTCTCGTCGCCGTCGCGCAGCTCGATGGCCTCGTGCTCGCCGGTCGAGGCTCCTGACGGCACGGCCGCGCGGCCGAGGCTTCCGTCGTCGAGAATCACGTCGGCCTCGACTGTCGGATTCCCTCGTGAGTCCAGGATCTGACGCGCCTCGATGGCCAGGATATCGGTGTTCATGACATCTCCGTTCGCATCCCGGGGCCTCGTGCCCGAGGCTCTGTCGGTGACCCGTCCTGCGGGCTGCCCAGTTCCGACGTGAGCTCCTCAATTGACACGCTCCCGAGCCTGTGGTAACAAAGTCGGTTACGATTCGGCTATATTCTAGTCGATGGTAGGGGAGTCTCTCTAGCTGCACTAACGCCATGCATCTCTCGACGGATCGGACAGGGGTTTCCGGGGATGAGTGTGGCGTCAGGAGCCCACGCTCACGGTCGACAGAAGGCCGGGTCGATCGCTTTTCACGTCGAAACGCACTCGGAAGAGGGGCGATCTCGATGACCGCAGCCCGGAAGGTCCTGATGGCTTCCTTGATCGGGCTCGCTCTGAGCGCAACCGCGCTCGCCGAGACCGAGTCGCCTGTCACCGAGCTTGCCGGCTTCGTCGGCGACGAGCAGGGCCAGCCCCTCGTCGGGGCGATCGTCTCGTTGTTCGGCCACAATCTCGTTCTCGGTGCCCGCACCGCGATTACGGACGAGGAGGGGCGGTTCTCTCTCGCTGGCATTCCACCTGGGCTCTATCGCCTGCGAGCTTACCTCCAGGGGTTCTTCCCTTCGCCGTTTACGAAAGTGGTGGTCGAGGAAGGCGCGGAGGAGGTGGGCTCGATCCTGATGAGTCTTTCGTCGACCCAGGACGAGCCAACGGTTCACGTCGAAGCGAACGAAGAGCGCACCTTGGCGGAACTCAAGTGGATCCTTCAGCACGCTGATCGGAACATCCTCAGGGAAGAGGATCGGTGGATTCCCGTCACCACATTGGAGACGCGGGGCGACTCGTACGAACCGGCGTTTTCCTTCAGCGGTGAGCTCGGCGTGCGAGCCGCCGATTTCGAACAGGGACTCTCCGAGTTTCCCGGGGCCGGGGCTGGGCTGGATGCACGGCTCGCGTACGCACGGCTGTTCATTCCCACCGGAGGGGACGGGCACTGGTTCGTCAGCGCCCAACTCCTCGAATCGGCACTTTCCTCCTGGGCGGGCCGGGCGGAGTACGTAACGGGAGAGCTCTCCGGGCACCGCGTCGCCGGTGGCGTGAGCTATGGCAACTATCTCTACGGCGATGTGCAGGGGTTTCGTCCGCCGGAGGCCGGCCTCATCAAAGGGGTTTCGACAACCGGCACGACCGAGTGGTTCGGCAGCCTCTACGCATCGGATACCTTTCTCCTGGGCTCGACCTCGGTGTCGACGAATCTTTCCTACCAGCATTTCGATTATCTGGATACCTCTGGCTACTGGTCGCCGCGGATCGAAGTCACCCGGCCCATCCTGGGCGAGACGACCGTGCTTCGCGGCAAGGTGGATTATCACATCCAAGCACCGGGAGGCGAGGACATCGGCCTCCTGTCCCAGGTGGCGTACTCCGACGTGTATGGGCCGGTGCCGGCGAATCGGGGCCTTCGCGCGGAAAGGACGGCTCGCTTCGAGGTCGGCCTCGAGCAGCAGCTCTCGGAGCGCACACGTGTCGCCGTGAGGCTCTTCGAAGAGGACGCGGAAGCTCAGCTCGTCAAGACGTTTACGGAGAGTGGAGCGGGGTCCGGCGGAGGTCACTTTCGAGTCTCGAATCGGGGTGACTTCCAGACCCGGGGCATCGGCGTGTCCTTGTTTCAGAATCTGGGCGAGATGGAAGGGACCGTCGGTTACACGTTCGGACGCGCGCAGAGTCTGTCGACCCTTCCCGGCGACGAGGCCTTTGGCTTCGCTTCGGGAGAGGACATCCACGACGTGACGACCACCCTGGCGACTTCGATCGAGCGCACGCGGACGCGACTGCACGCGGCGTACCGGGTCATCGCCCACCCCAAGATCGCGACGCTCCGGAAAGGTTTCACACCGGGACGCGAGCTGGATACCCGTTTCAGCGTCCAGGTCTACCAGCTGCTGCCGTTCGTCGGGTGGAACGGAACGCGTTGGGAGCTCATGGTCGCGGTGCGCAATCTTTTCTACGAAGACCTGGAGAAGTCGTCCCTGCTGGACGAGTTCGCAGTCATCGACGCCCCCCGGCGCGTTCTCGGGGGCGTCACCGTTCGTTTCTGACGTCGATTCTTCCCCCAAACCCGGATCCTGCTTTTTGGATGCTGGATCCAAATATGTGGACACTTGATTGGGGGTGCGACAGGTACCAAGTATTAACTCCCTTTGCTAGAATAGCTTATCCACCTCGTATCGGGGTATGAGGAGGAACGAGAATTGCTAGGAGTTGGCGTATGCGGATATCGGTTCGTCGCCTGGGTGCGTGTCGCCCGCGAGGCGTACCCCAAAGAGTAGAGATCGAACGGTAATGGAGCGTTTCGGTTCGTGGAAGATCGGCCTCGTGATCATCACGAGCACTCTTCTGCTTGCCTGCGCGCTCCATAACATTCGCGAAAAGAACCGCTTCGAGCTCCTCGACGACGGCGTTTTCTGGGACGAGCAGGCGGGCCGCGTGTACGCCAAACGCATCGATCCCAACGGTCCGGGGGATCGAGCGGGCCTGCAACCAGGCGACATTCTCGTTCTGATCGAAGACGAGCCGGTCGAGCGAGCCGCCGCCGTCCGAGAAGCTCTCGACGCTTCCCGTGCGGGTCAGCTGCTCCGGTACCAGATTCTGAGGGAGGATACCCGCGAGGCGCTGGCCTTGACCGTCACCCCTCTTCCCACGGGAAACGTCCCCGCGTACTACTTCCTCGCCGCGGTGGGGATCTTCTGTCTGGCGGTGGGGACGGTCGTCTACGTTCGCCGGAGGGGCGAAGCGGCGACCGCCCACTTCTACATGCTCTGCCTGTTCTGGTTTCTCGCCTACGGGTTCTCCTTCACCGGCGAGCTCGACGGGTGGGACCGCGCGTTCTTCTCGATGGAGCTTTCGGGATTGTTGTTCTTCCCGCCCATCTTTCTGCATTTCGCTCTGTGCTTTCCCGACAAGAAGACTCTCGTAATCAGGCACCCATGGATCCTCTGGGCAATCTATGCGCCGTCGGCGATCCTGCTCTATTTGAGCCTGGCCGCGGGGGTTGCGTTCTTCTCTCCGCTCGCCTGGGGGGATCGGTTCCTCATCGATGCCCACGACTTCCTCGATCGGATCCTGCCCACCTTCGTCGCGGTCATGTCGGTCTCGGCTCTGATCGCGTTCGTCGACACCCAGCGCAATGCGACACGCATCACGGTAAAGAAGCAGACTAAATGGATCGTGTGGGGCACCGCCCTGGGAGTGCTTCCCTTCGCCCTGTTCTACGCGATTCCCTATCTCCTCGGAGTGGCGCCCGGGCTCACGATGCAACTTTCGGTCGTCCCCCTGGCGCTCATCCCGCTTTCCTTCGCCTATGCCATCGTCAAGTACCGCCTGATGGACGTGGAGGTGCTGTTCAAACGCGGCATGGTCTTCACCCTCGCGACCGCGGCCGTGGGCAGTCTCTATCTGGCGATCTTCCTCGCGGGCGCCCACTACATGGTGGGCGACGAGCACTCCACGATCTTGGCGGTACTCGCGGCGCTCATCGTGGTTCTGGTGTTCACGCCAATCAAGAGCCGAATTCAGGTCGGTATCGACCGGCTCTTCTATCGGGAGCGCTACGACTACCGGCGCGCGCTCATGGCGCTCTCGAGAGACCTCAACTCCCACCTCGACCTCGATCGGCTCTCCTCGAGGCTCGTCGATCGCATCGGAGACACTTTCGAGGTGGACAAGGTGGCGCTTCTCGCGGCGTCTTCCGAAGAGGGCCTCGCGGTTCAAGCGGGACGGGGGCTCAGCGAGAGCGAGTGGCGGAGCACGAGGCTTTCGGAAGGGTCTTCGCTCTACCGGCGGCTGTCGGAGGGCGAAGCGGTCTATTCGGGCGAGACGGAGCTGGGCACGGCGAACGGAGCCTTCGAGAGCCTCGATATCTCCGGACTTTCCTACGCGATTCCCTGCTGCTCGCACGGCAAGGTGGTCGGCGTGATCCTGCTGGGTCGGAGGTGGGACGAGAGCTCGCTCACGAGCGAGGACATGGATCTGCTCGTCATGCTTTCGGCGCAGGCCGCCACCGCGCTCGAGAACGCGAGTTTGTATCGCTCGCTCCAGCGTAAAGCGAGCGAGTTCGAGGCCCTGAAGGAGCATAGCGAGAACACCATCGAGTCTCTGGAGACCGGAATCCTCGTGGTCGATCTCGAGGGCACCGTGGTTCGCTGGAACCGCGCGCTGGAGAAATTCTACGGACTGCCGCGGGATCGGGCGCTCGGGAGGAGCTTCAACGACATCTTCCCCGAGCCGCTGCGCGAGGCGTTGAGATCTTCGATGGGCGCGGATTGGTGGAAGACGGCGGAGACGAGCGGCATCGCGCGTCTCAACCTGCAGAACATGCGCCAGGAGAAGAAGGTCGTCAAGCTACAGGTAGCTCCCTTCCTCACCAGCGACGAACGGCCGGAAGGAACGATCGTCATTTTCGAAGACATCACCCTGAGGGTCGAGCTCGAGACCCAGCTGCAACTTCGCGAGAAGATGGCTTCTCTCGGTCTCCTCGCCGCCGGTGTCGCCCACGAGATCAACACCCCCCTCACGGGAATCAGCAGCTTCACTCAAATGCTCCGGGACCAGACGACCGAGTCCGATCCCCGGTCCGAGCTTCTTCACAAGATCGAGCGCCAAACGGAGCGCGCCTCGAAGATCGTCAACAATCTGCTCAATTTCGCGCGGCAGGGCCGATCCAGTCTCGTCCCCGTCAAGCTGAACGACGTGGTGCGCGACGTTCTGTCGCTGCTGGAGCACCAGCTCACTCGAGCGCGGATCAAGGTCCGGCTGGATCTCGGCGAGGATCTCGCCGACGTGCTCGGAGACGAGAACAAACTTCAACAAGTCTTCCTGAACCTGATCTTGAATGCTCAGGATGCCATGCCATCCGGGGGGTGGCTGAGCATTCGAACCGCGACCGAAGGGGACAATGTGTCGGTGTCCGTATCGGATACCGGTCTCGGAATCCGCCAGGAGGATGTCAAGCGGATCTACGATCCGTTCTTCACGACGAAGCGGGCCGGGGCGAGTGGGACCGGTCTCGGACTCTCCATCACTTACGGGATCATCCAGGAGCATTCGGGGCAGATCGCAGTGGAGAGCGCCGTCGACCAGGGAACGAGCTTCCGTTTGCTTCTCCCGACTCACAACCGAGTCCGGGCTCCCGGTGCCGATGACCTCGTGCGGGCGAACCGCACGGCCGGCGTGTCGAAGCATGTCTGACGCGGGAACCATCCTCGTCGTCGACGACGAGGACGTGATGCGGGAGATCCTGGGCTCGCTGCTGACTCAGGAAGGTTATCGCGTCAAGCTCGCTTCGACGGGCGGGGAGGGCCTTTCCATCGCCAACCGGGAGCCGGTTGACCTGGCAATCGTCGACGTCATGCTGCCCGACCGTTCCGGCATCGAGGTGCTCGACGAGCTGAAGAAGGCCGACCCCGAGCTCGTCGTGGTGATGATCACCGCCTATGCATCGGTCGAGACCGCCATCGAAGCGATGAAACGTGGTGCGTTCGATTACGTCACCAAACCGTTCAAGAACGAGGAAGTCCGCGTCGTCGTTTCCAAAGGAGTGGGACAGCGCCGGCTGGTCGACGAGAACCGCTCGTTGAGGCAGGCGCTCTCCGACCGGCAGCGATTCGACGTGCTCGTCGGCAAGTCGCCGCGAATGCAGGACGTATATTCCCTGATCCAGCAGATCGCCCCTTCCAAGAGCACCGTGCTCATTACCGGTGAGAGCGGTACCGGAAAGGAGCTGGTGGCGAAAGCCATACACAATCACAGTGCTCGCCGAGCCAAGCAGTTCGTACCGGTGAACTCGGGGAACCTGCCCCCCGATCTCCTCGAAAGCAATCTCTTCGGTCACGTGAAGGGCGCTTTCACCGGGGCGGTCAGTCCAAAGAAGGGCCTCTTCGAGGTTGCGGACGGGGGGAGCATTTTCCTCGACGAGATTGGCACGGTGCCACTCGAGACTCAGGCGAAGCTCCTGCGAGTCATTCAGGAGCGCGAGTTCATGAGGCTCGGTGGGGTCGACACGATCCGAGTGGACGTCCGGGTCATCGCCGCGACCAACAGCGACCTCAAGTCCCTGGTCGACGCGGGCAGGTTTCGCGAGGACCTCTATTACCGTCTCAACGTCATCAATGTACTGCTCCCCGCCCTGCGCCAGCGGCGGGAAGATATCCCGATCCTCGCTCAGCACTTCTTGAAGAAGTACGGTGAGGAGAACGGCCGTCCGCTCCTCGAGCTGTCCAGCGAAGCGATTCAATCGCTGCTGGACTACGATTGGCCCGGCAACGTGAGGGAGCTCGAGAACGTCATCGAGCGGGCCGTGGTTCTCGCCGAGGGATCGGTGATCGATCGGCGCCTGATTCCCGAACACGTGCGCTCGGGCCCGACATTCCGATTGCCCAATGTCGTGGTTCCCGAAGAGGGAATCGATTTTCGCGATGTCATCCACGCCGTGGAGAAACGCCTCATCGAGTCGAGCCTGGAAACCTCGGGCGGAGTGCAGAAAAAGGCCGCCGAGCTGCTGGGACTCAAGCCCACCACGCTGAACGAGATGATCAAGCGCTATAATATCTCGCTCGAGAGGAAGGAACCGTCCTCCACACGCTGAGCTCGAGATGGTAAGCTTCAACGCCCCGGCATTTCTCGTCGCGCTCGTTCTGATCGCCCCGGTCCTCGGGGCGGACGACCGCGTCGATCGACTCTCGGAAGCTCACCGCTCCTGGCTGGAGCGCGACGTCGTCTACATCATCACCGAGCGAGAGCGCGACGTCTTTTTGTCTCTCGAGACCGAGGAGGAGCGCGAGCGGTTCATCGAGGCCTTCTGGCGCAAGCGCGATCCCAACCCCGCGACACCGGCGAACGAATACAGGGACGAGCACTACCGACGCATCGATCACGCCAATACTTATCTCGGCCGCGAGACTTTCCGCGAAGGCTGGCGGACGGACCGCGGTCGTTACTACATCCTGCTCGGCGAGCCCCGGGAGACACAGCGTTACGAAGGCTATTCCGAGATCGTGTCGACCGAGCTGTGGTTCTATCAAGGGGACCCGCTGCTGGGTGTTCCTTCCTTCTTCTATCTGATGTTCTTCAAGAGGAACGACATCGGAGAGTATCGTCTCTATCATCCTATCGTCGACGGTCCTCAGGCTCTGATGACCGGAAGCCAGTTCACCCCGGGCTCCGAGAACGCTCCCGCGGTCGAAGCGCTCCGCCAGATATCCCCGGAGCTGGCGGCGGCCTCGTTGTCGTTCGACACGAGCGAGCCGCCGGACTTCACCACCGGACGTCCCTCGCTTGGCACCGAGATGATGCTCGCCCGGATCGAGGACTCGCCCAAGAGAGCGATTCGCACCGACTACGCCGATGCCTGGCTCCGCTACGGGAATCGCGTCTCGGCGGAGTACTCGTTCAACTTCGTTCCGTCGCGCTCCAGCTTCGCCGTGCTGTACGAGCCGGGTGGGACCCCGGTCGTGCAGTTCAGCGTCGAGATCGATCCGCAGAATTTCACCTTGGAGACCGACGAGAATCAGTCCAAGTACTACACGACGCTCGACGTCACCATCGAAGCACGGACCAAAGAGGGATCCCTGGTCGTCGCAAACGACAAGGAGGCCTACGTCGAGCTCACCCCGAGTCAGGTCGATCAGATCAAGGCCTTTCCCTTTGCCTACCAGGACGGGTTCCCGCTAGTTCCCGGCGACTACACCGTGACCGTCGTCGTGAGAAACCGCGTCATTCATCAGTACACCGTGGCGGAGAGGGAGCTGAGCATTCGTGACCCCGAAGCGAGCCCGGCATTCGTGGGCGACGTCGTGCTCGCGTTCGATACCCAGCTCGTGGACGCGAAGGACATCGCCGACGACGAGATTCGCACGTTTCAAGTCGGCCCCACCCGCTTTCTTCCGGCGAGCGACAACCTTTTCGTGATCGGCGATACGGTCCACGTCATCGTTCAGGCTTTTGGCGCCGGCCCGGGTCAGAAGGTTCGCTTGGAGCTCGCGAACGGGGAGGAGGTTGCCAAATCCCTGGACGCGAGCGTCGGCGCCGGCGGAATGGTCCTGGACCACATCCGGCTCGACGAGATGGTCGGCGGCAATTACGAGCTGACCGCCCGGCTCCTCTCCGGAGACGGCGGCGTCGTCTCCGAGAAGAGCGTGCCGGTGACCATCTCGCCGCGCTCCGCCGCGAGTCGGCCGGCGTTCGTATACCGCAGAGGTTTCAACACCCGGGTGCCAGGACTGCTCGACTTCATCAGGGGAGAACAGCTCTGGAACCTGGGTCGTTTCGACGAGGCCAAAGCGGCGCTCGAAAAGGCGGTCGCCACCGGAAACCCCCGGTTGCCCGATGCTCGCTGGAAGCTCGCCCATGCCTATCTTCGCGAGGAAAAGCCCGACGAAGCGCTCGGCCTGCTCCTTCCCCTCGAAGAGCCGTTTCCCGGCCAGTACGATGTCGTTTCCGGGCTGGGTTTCGCTTTTTACCTCAAGGGAGACTTCTCGAAGGCGGCTTCCTACCTCGATCGCGCCCGGCAGATCCGCCCTGCCGATACCATGCTCCTCAATACACTCGGGGATAGCCATCTGCGGCTCGGCGATCTCGATCGCGCCCGGGAAGCCTTCGAACGCTCGCTCGAGCTCGATCCCGAGCAGGCGACCGTGAAAGAGCGACTCTCTTCTCTCGGTCAGTCGAAAGGCTCCTGAGCTGGCCTTCGTCAGCGTACAGAAAATTCGCTTCGACGACGTCGATGGGGCAGGAATCGTCTATTACCCCCAGTTCTTCCATATCTGTCACGCGGCCTTCGAGGACTTTTTCGACACGGCGGCGCCGCTCTCTTACCCTTCCCTGGTGGCCGAAAGGAGACTGGGGTTTCCCACCGTCGCGATCACGAGCGAGTTCAAGGCTCCTCTCGCCTACGGGGACGTCGCGATCGTGGAGCTCGTCGTTCGCCGGATCGGTCGCTCGTCGGTGACCTTCGCCTACGACATTCGCCGAAAACGCGATGGCACGCTCACGTTCCACGCCGACATCACTACGGTTCTCGTCGATCTGGACAGCTTCGAGCCGGTTGCGCTCGACGACGAGCTCCGCGCGATCTTCGAGCGCTTCCTTTCCGGCTAGCAGCTAGACAAAGTGCGGGATCACCTTGTCGCCGTACTCGGCCACGATCCGCTCTTCTTCGGTGTTCATCAGGTAGATGGTGAACTGGGTGATCCCCGCGGCTTCCAGCTCCTTGAGTTTCCCGACATGGTTTTCGGCAGGGCCCAGGACCGAGAAGCTCTCGACGACGTCGTCGGTGACAAAGTCGAGATGACTTGCGTCCTTCTTGGCGTGTTCATGGTAGTCGTAACCCTTGCGCCGTTCGATGTACTCGGTGAAGCTTGCGGGAACGAGGTTCGAGTCCCGGCCATACTTTTCGACGATGTCGGCCACGTGGTTTCCCACCATGGCGGGAAACCACCGGGTCTGTGCGATGCAGCTCTCCATGGGCCCGATCCACGCGGGCGCGGCCGCCATGACCCGGTAAGTCGACATGTCCCGTCCCGCCTTCTTCCCCGCCTCGAGGGCTTGGGAGACGAACCACCGGCAAAGGCCGGGCTCACCGAGCTGGAGGACCAGTCCATCTCCGTGCTCTCCCGCGGCGGCAAGAGCCTTGGGTCCGTAGGCCGCGATCCAGACAGGCAGGTCGAACTGGCTCCAGGTCAACTGCGCGCCCGAGGGGCAGCCGTCGTAAACGACGCGCTCGCCCCGGCACATCGCCTTCACCGCGGCAATGAAATCGTTCATTCGGCTGATGCTCGCAGGCTTGAAACCCATCATGCGCCGCGAGCTGTCACCTCGGCCCACGCAGATGTCGATCCGACCGTCACTCTGCACCGCAAGGCTGCCGAAGAGGCTCGCCGCCACCGACCAGTCGCGGACGTCCGGATTGGTCACACAGGGGCCGAAGCGCATGTTCCGAGTGTGCTCCATGCACATCGCCATGACCGGATAGGGATCGCGCCACAAAATGTGTGAATCGTAGAACCAGGCGTACTCGAATCCGGCGAGCTCCGCCTGGCGACAGATCGACTTCGTCCGTCCGGGATCGAGATCGCCTTTGAAACAGATTCCGAATTGCATCGTCAAGACCGAAAGCTAGCCTCATCGTCGCTTCGAGTCAAGAGCAACCCCTCGATTTCATCTTTCGTCAGCCTGCTAAAGGAAACAGCGACGCCAGGGCCAGCACCTCGATGAGTCCGAACACTCCGACCGAAGCCACGACGAAGGTCCAAACTCGCAGTGTCTCCGGTTCCGTGAGACCTCCCATCTTGGATACCACCCAGAAGCCACTGTCGTTCATCCAGGAAAAGACCGCCGACCCGAAGCCGATCGCGGCGAAGAGATAGATGACGTGAAAATCCAGAGCGGTGTGGTCGGGGATCATCGCCGCCACGATCGCCGACGCGGTGATCATGGCGACGGTGCCGGAGCCCTGCGCGATCTTCATTACCGCGGCGATCGCCCAGGCGAGAACCAGCATGCCCTTTCCTCCGCCCATCCAGGAGATCTGGCTCAAGCTCTCGTCTATACCGATGCGAGAGAGCATCTGACCGAACGCCCCCCCGGCACTCGTGATGAGTATGATCACACCGGCGCTGGCAACGGCAGGCTCGAGCCTTAGCCCCAGCTGCTTTACGCTCAGCGACTGGGTACGCCTCAGGAGCCACGCCGCGATGAACGAGCCGGCGAGAAGCGCCATGTTCTTGTCGCCGAAGAATCCGCTCCAATCGAGCAGCGCCTGAAGCGCGGGCCGCCCCGCCGACCGCAGGGAAGCCTCGAGAATGCTGTGGATCGAGATGAGCCCGACGGGAACCGCGACTGGCAGGAGCGAAACGAACAGACCGGGGAGCTCCGATGCATCCCGGCGAGCGATGGCCTCGAGCTCCTTTCTCTCCGTCCCCGGGACGTCTCGAAGGGGAACGTCGAGACGGCGGTCGATCCAGCCGGAGACTGCGAGACCGAAGAAGGCCGGCGCGAGCCCCAGTAGCGCGCCCCCGAGGATGGCGGTTCCCAGCGGAAGCTCGAACGTTTCGGCCATGAACAGCGGCCCGGGTGTCGGAGGCACGAGCGAGTGGGTGACCAGCGCTCCGGCACAGATGGCGGAGACGTAGAGCGCGTAGCACCTGCCCGTTCGCAAACGGAGCGAGCGAGCCAGGGGTACGAGAAGAAAGAAGACCGTGTCGAAGAAGACCGGAATCGACAGCACGTAGCCGCTTCCCATCAACGCCAACCCCGCCCGCTTGTCCCCCAAAAGCTCGAGAAAGCTGCGAACGATCCGATCGGCCGCTCCGCTCTCGAGCAGACATTGACCGATGATGGCGGCGAGAACGATGACGATGCCGATACCCCCCGCGGTGACACCGAACCCCTGGGCGGTGAGCTCGACGGCTCGGACCGCCTGCAGGTCAGCGCCTCCCGGCTCGAGCGGCTTGGGCGAAAGGATGCCCACGATCATCGTCGCGAGGACGAGGGCGAGGAACGGGTGGACTTCGAAAGCGATGATCGCCGTCATGACGATGGCGATGCCAATGACTAGAACGACGAAGGGCATGTCATTGGCGGATCGAAAGCTACCGGGGGGGACGACCACGGGTCCCGTCCGACCACGAGCAGGGTGGACGAAAATTCAGCCCACCCTGCGCGAGCGGAGCGAGCTCGGCGCGCTGGCCGCGCCGCAAGCAGCTTGAGCCGTGGCGGACGATCGACCACGGGTCCCGCCACGGCACTGAGCACAAGAAGCCCTCCGCGTCGCCTCCTCAGGGAAGCTGTGCGATCCACTCGCCGCCCGAAAGCCACCTCGCGCGAAGCTCTTCGAGAGCGCCGGTCTTTTCGAAAGCGTCGACGTAGGCCTCCACGAGATTCCGGAATCGCTCGTCGCTCGTGGGCAGGGCAATGCCGACGGGCTCCACCGTAAACGGTCGGGACGGAGTGGCGAGATCCCTGTTGGGATTCCTCAGCACCGTCAGGATGCAGACGGGCATGTCGGCGATCATCGCATCGGCGGTGTCGCTCAGAATCATTTGCACCGCGGCCTCGTAGTTCGGGGTGGTTACGAGTTTCGCTTTCGGCGCCACGCGTTTCACGTAGTCGACGCTGGTCGAGTCTGCGAGCGCCACGAGCGTTAGTTCGGGAATGTCGAGATCACGCGGTCCTTTCATCGAGGTGAGCCGCCGGCCATCGGTCAGAACGGATTTTCCCGAGAGCAGGTAGGGGCCCACGAAGGCGACCTCGCGGATTCTCGCCGGGGTGATCGCCAGTCCCGACAGAACCATGTCTACTTTTCCATCCTTCAACGCGGGAAGGAGATCGGGAAACGGCATGGACGTCAAGGTCAGATTCACGTTCATGGCGTCCGCCAGCATCCGGGCCAAGTCGACTTCGAGCCCGATCAACTCCTGGTCCCTGCTGACGGCATTGAACGGTGGCTGGGTGCCGGAGGTCGCGACCCTCAGCTCGCGCGACTCGAGGATGCGATCGAGCACCGGACTCTGCGCCGAAGCCGGTGAGACGGTTGCGAGAGAGGTCGTCAGCACGAGAGCGAATAGACGGGTATCCATGGGCCTCCTCTGTCGGGGGCGATCCGGGTCGAGATTTCGCGCGGGGCGGCTAGCCGATCCCTCTCGTCGACACATCCGCCCCCAAATCATTTCGCCTCGGGGTGAGATCTGGGTTACTGCGGTAACGACGCGAGCATCTGCTCGGCTACCTGCGCTTGAGGACTGTCCGGTGCGATGGCGACGACTTTTTCGAAGGATGCCCGCGCCGCGGCGAGGTCGCCAAGATTCACCTGGGCGTAGGCAATCTTGAGATGCGCTTCGGGCCAGTCGGGCTTGCGCGAGGACGACAGCTGGTAGAACTCGAGCGCCTTGGCGGCGTTGCCCTGGCTCATGTAGATCTCCGCCACGTTGAAGGGCACGATCTCGTCCTGAGTCTGGTCGATCGCCTTCTCGAAATACTCCACCGCCTTGTCGAGGTCGCCTTGCTGTACCAGGATGTCGCCGACGCTCACCAGAGCGGCGGTATTCATCGGGTCCTGCGCCAGGACCTTTTCGTACGACGCCTTGGCTTCGTCGAGCTGTCCCATCTCCCGCCGGGCGCTTCCGATATTGTAATGAACCTGGTAGAGCGTGGGCTCGTCCGCCAGGATCGCCTCGTACTTCGCGATCGCGCCCGCGTAGTCTTTCTGCTCGAACAGGGTATTTGCCTCTTCGAGCAGCCCGCCCATCGCGCCACCGCTCTGTCCCTGCCCCAGCGGCTCCATCACGACATCCATCGAGGGATTCCTCCCCATCTGTTTGATGGCCTGTTTGTAGGCCTGAGGCTTGAACCCCGGGGCGCTGAACGTAAACTCGTACGTTCCCGAACGGAAACCGAGCAGAGCCCATTTTCCGTCCTTGTCCGATGTGACCTCGAGCGTCCGCTCGCTCTCGGGGCTCGTTGCGGTGATGGTGGCGCCTTCGATGGGTTTCCCCTCCACATCGTGGACCGAGCCCGTCACTCGTCCCGTCCCCATCTGAGCCGAGGCGGAAACGGCACAACCGAGCACGGCGCAAGAAAGCAAGGTCGCGAATTGCCTTCGATGCATGGCACTTCTCCCCCGGGGCTGCGCGGCCCCGAATCGCCGCCATTATAGTCTACGAGGCGGCCGAGGTATATCGACCCACGGCATCGTTTGTGATAGGCTCGCGGCGAAAAACGGAGAATTCATCGTGACATCAGCGAGTCGAACGGTGGAGCTTCAGGGCTCTCTGGCAAAGTTCACTCTTTCCGACGTCGTTCAGCTGCTGAGCTCCTCGGCGAGGACGGGTAAGCTCGGCCTGATCGAAGGGGACTCGGGCCGGGCGGGGGCCATCTACTTCGAATCGGGTACCGTCGTTCATGCCGAGGTGGGAGTGAGCGAGGGCGAGGATGCCTTCTTCGACCTCATGCGATGGAGCGACGGCGGGTTCATTTTTCGGCCTGACGAGGTGGCCGACAAGAAGACCGTTCGCGAGCGAAGCCCGGTTCTTCTCATCGAGAGCGCCCGCCGCAGCGACGAGTGGAGCGTTCTCGCCGAGCACATCCCCGATACCCGGTTCGTCCCGGAATTCGTCCTACCCGAGGACTCGCAGTCGGGAAGACAGATCAATCTCAACACCAGCGAATGGATGGTGTTGTCGAAGATCGACGGCAAACGCAGCTTGAGGGAGGTTGCACGGGAGGCGAACCTGTCCGAGTTCCACGTCTGCCGCCTTCTCTATCCTTTGATCATCGGCAAGCTGATCCGTCTGACGGAACCTGCTCATTGAGCAGACCGGATCGTTTCATCCGGGCCTGCCGCCGAGAAAGCGTCGACGCGACGCCCGTCTGGCTCATGCGCCAGGCGGGACGCTACCTCCCCGAGTACCGCAGCGTCCGCGAGCGCTACGGCCTCCTCGAGATCTGTCGGCGGCCCGAGCTCGCCGTCGAAGTCACGCTGCAGCCTCTTCGCAGGTTCGAGCTCGACGCCGCCATTCTGTTCTCCGATCTCCTGATCCCCCTCGAGCCTCTCGGGATTCCATTCTCGTTCGTGCGGGGAGAAGGTCCGAGGATCGAATCTCCCATCGACGGTGCGGCGGACGTCGAGCGTCTCCGAGACTTCGATCCCCGCGAAGAGTTGGATTTCACCCTGGAGGCGATTCGACTCCTGAGGAAAGAGCTCGAAGTCCCTCTCGTCGGGTTCGCCGGGGCTCCGTTCACGCTCGCCTCCTATGCGATCGAGGGGGGACCCTCGAAGAGCTTCGAGAAGACCAAGGCGCTCATGTTCCAGGAGCCGAGCACCTGGCATCGTTTGGCGGAAAGGCTCGCGGCCACCGTTACCGGCTACCTCGAGGCTCAGATCGAGGCGGGGGTCCAGGCGGTACAGCTCTTCGATTCGTGGGTCGGCGCTCTGGCACCCATCGACTATCGCGAGCTCGTGTTTCCGCACGTGCGATCCATCTTCGCTGCCCTTTCGAGATACGACGTTCCCCGCATCCTCTTTGGCACCGGCACCGCTGGACTGCTTTCCGAGATGGCGGCTTGCGGGGCGGACGTGCTGGGTCTCGACTGGCGTATCGACCTCGAGCGTGGTTGGCGGGCCGTGGGCGAGCGAACCGCGGTCCAGGGCAATCTCGATCCGGCCGTGTTGTGCGCGCCCCGCGAGATTCTCGTTTCCCGAATCGAATCGATCCTGCAGCAGGCGGGTGGACGCACGGGCCACGTTTTCAATCTGGGCCATGGCGTCTTGCCTCACACGCCGGTGGACAACGTATCGCTGCTCGTGGAGCACGTTCATCGCGCCTCGAGCCGCGAATCGGGCGAGTGAACTGCGACGTCGTCATCGCCGGGGGCGGCATCGCGGGTCTCACCGCGGCCTACGAGCTTTCGAGACGCGGTGTCGATTGCCTCGTCGTCGAGAAGGAAAACCGGATCGGCGGGCTCATCTTCACCAAAGTCCGGGACGACTTCGTGATGGACTGCGGCCCCGACGCCTTTCTCGCATCGAAGCCGCATGCGAAGGCCCTGTGCGACGAGCTCGGTCTGTCCGAAGAGCTCGTCGGAACGAACCCCGACGAGAAGAACGTCTACGTGCTCCATCGCGGCAAGCTTCATCCTCTTCCCGAGGGCATGCGCCTCACGGCGCCGACCCGCATCGCCCCTCTTTTGTTCTCGAGCCTCTTCTCCTTCGGTGGGAAACTTCGCCTGCTGGTGGAACCTTTCGTGCCCCGGCGCGGAGAGGCCGAAGAGTCCATTGCATCGTTCGTCTCTCGGCGCTTCGGCCGCGAGGCGCTCGAGCGTGTGGGCGAGCCATTGCTTGCCGGCATCCACTGCGGGGACCCGGAGAAGCTTTCGATGGATTTCCTCTTTCCTCGATTGGTCGCCCTCGAGAAGGACTACGGAAGCGTGACGCGGGGGATGCTGAGGACGTCGAAGCCCGAGGGGTCTACCTTTCTCTCGCTTCAGCGCGGGATGGGCCGGCTCGTGGAACGACTCGGCGATGCTTTGCCGTCCGATGGGTTTCGGCTCGGGACTGGAGTGAGCGCGCTTCGGTCGGAGTCGGGAGGCTTCGTGACCGCTCTCGAGTCCGGTGAGTCGATTCGCTCTCGTACGGTGCTGCTTGCGCTCCCTCTATCCGCGGCGGCTCGGCTGGTCGAAGTCGTCTCGACGGGGTTGTCCCGATCCCTCGCCCGCATCCCATTGGCTTCGACGGCGGTCGTCTTTCACGGTTTTCGAAAGGCCGACGTCGATCATCCACTCGACGGTTATGGATTCGTCGTCCCTTCCGGTGAGGAGAACCGCTTGCTCGCCGCCACCTTCGTCACCACGAAGTTCCCCCACCGTGCCGCGAAAGATCACGTGCTGTTGAGAACTTTTCTCGGGGGCACTCGGGATCCCGATGTCCTGAGGCTCGAAGACTCCGAGATTGCCGAGCTCTCTCTCGGCGAGCTGAGGCAGGCAATCGGTCGAATCGGGGATCCTCTGTTCTCGCACGTCGTCCGGTGGGATCTGCGGACCCCGCAGATCCAGATCGGCCATGGCGCCATCCTGTCGTCGCGGGATCGAGAGCTGGCCGCTCGGCCCGGTCTTTACGTTCTGGCGAACGGACTCGACGGCGTGGGCATTCCCGACTCGATCGCAAGCGCCCGAGAATGCGCTCTCAGAATCGCGACCGGTCGGTGAGCGGCGGGAGCGATTGGCTGGGAAGCAGGGATTCGAACCCCGATTCCACGGTCCAGAGCCGCGTGTCCTACCGTTGGACGACTTCCCAGCGGGCTCGCAAGGCAAGGTCAGAGTACTTGTCCGACGCTGGTTTGTCAAAAAGGGGCAACCAATCGAGAACTGGCGTCGGGTGGCGGAGAGGGAGGGATTCGAACCCTCGACACAGGCTCAACACCCGTGTAACTGCTTAGCAGGCAGCCCTGTTCAGCCACTCCAGCACCTCTCCGTTTCGGGGTGGGGTGAGGGCTCGTTCATACTACAATGTTGAATCTTCATGCGTCAAAGCGTCGATCGATTCACGTACTCGCTCGAGCTCGCCAAACTGAGGGCGGTTTGAGCGAGCTTCTTCCCAGGCTTCGACCCGACCTCGACGTCATGCCCTCGCCCCTGCCGGATGCGCCCGGTGTTCTCATTCGGGATCCGATGGGCTATACCGAGACCATGCTCGTCATCGCGCCTCCTTGGGATCGCTTGTTGTTGTTTCTCGACGGCTTTCACACCGAGCTCGATGCCCAGGCCGCGTTGACCCGGTTTCAGGGTGGCCGGCTCGTGGCGAGCGAAGACGTGCGCGAGTTCGTCGACACCTTGGAGACGGCGGGATTTCTCGAGACCGAGGGGCTCGGGGCGATGAAGAGACGCCGTCACGAGGCGTTTCGCGCGTCGCCGGTCCGAGTCCCGTCCCACGCCGGAACCGCTTATCCGGGGGAGAGAGCCGAGCTCGAGACCTTCATCGATGCTTTCCTCGCTGACGGAAGTCCCGAAGCGGGCGGTCCCACCCCCCGCGCGATTGCCGCACCTCACGTCTCGCCGGGCGGAGGAAGAGCGTCCTACCGCGCTGCCTATCAGCTCGACGGGGCTCGCGATGGAAGCGAGCTCGACATCGTCGTCCTGGGCACGTCGCACTACGGTGAGCCGGAGCATATCGGGGTGACGCGCAAGCCTTTTCGCTCTCCCCTCGGGGAAGTCCCGGTTGCGATCGAGCTCGTCGAACGCCTCCTCGAGCGCGGCGGTGACGCCGTCATCGATGAAGACTATAGCCACGTCCCGGAGCACTCCATCGAGTTTCAAGTCGTTTTTCTGCAGCACCGGCTGCGGCGACCGTTTCGCATCGTCCCCATCCTCGTCGGTGCCTTCGCAGACAGTTTGGTAACGGGAAAACGGCCCGAGACGCTCGACTCGAACCGCCGTTGCTTCGACGCCCTCTCCGAGCTGGCGGAGGAGAACCCGAATCTCTTCTGGGTCCTCGGAGTGGACATGGCGCACGTCGGTCGCCGCTACGGGGGGCCGATGCCGGCGCGTGCCGGTGAGGGCGAGATGGTCGAAGTCGCCGACAGAGATCGAGAGAGGCTCGCGATGGTATGCGATGGCGACGCCGAGGGCTTTTTCGATCTCGTGAGCCGCGGGGGTGACGAGCTGAACTGGTGCGGTTATTCGCCGCTCTACGCGTTTCTCCACGCCGTGGCGCCGGTGCTCGGACTCGAGGGCTCGCTACGCCACTACGAGCAGTGGAACATCGACGCCGGCTCCGTGGTGACGTTCGGCGCCATCCACTTCCACGAGACCGAATAGCTCCGTACAGCTTTGTTCGGGGCCGGCTGGCGGAGGGAGAGGGATTCGAACCCCCGGACCTCTCGGTCTGCGGTTTTCAAGACCGCCGCCTTCGACCACTCGGCCATCCCTCCGGAACCGATGTCATTCTACCGTGCTCGAGACAGCCGCTCGTTGTCGTCGAGGTAGGGTTGCAGAGCTTCCGGTATCGTGACCGAGCCGTCCTCGTCCTGGAAGTTCTCGAGAATGGCAAGCCAGGTGCGCCCCACCGCGAGGCCCGAACCGTTCAGAGTATGGCAGTAGCGCGGCTTCGCCCTTGGGGATGGCCGATAGCGGATGCCCGCGCGCCTCGCCTGGAAATCCGTACAATTGCTGCACGAGCTGATCTCGCGATAGGTGTGCTGCGAGGGTAGCCATACCTCCAGATCGTAGGTCTTCGCCGCCGAGAATCCCATGTCACCCGACGAAAGCGTGACCTGGCGATAGGGGAGCTCGAGCCGCTCCAGGATCGCGGCGGCGTTCGCCGTCAGGCTCTCGAGCTCGTCGTAGGAGCTTTCCGGCTCAGTGATCTTCACCAGCTCCACCTTGTCGAACTGGTGCTGGCGGATGAGACCACGGACGTCCTTTCCGTAGGAGCCGGCCTCGCTGCGGAAACAGGGCGTGTAGGCGGTGTAGCGTTTGGGAAGCTCGTCCGCCTCCAGAATCTCTTCCCGATGAAGGTTCGTGAGCGGCACTTCCGCGGTCGGCACCAGGTACAAATCCCGCTCGCGCACCTTGAAGAGGTCCGCCTCCAGTTTGGGAAGCTGCCCCGTTCCGAAGAGCGCCTGGGCGCCCACCAGAAACGGCGGAAGAATCTCCCGATAGCCGTGCTCGCGGGTGTGTATGTCGAGCATGAAATTGATGAGAGCGCGCTCGAGCTTCGCGCCCATGCCGCTGAGCACCGCGAAGCGGGCGCCCGATATCTTCCCCGCGCGGTCGAAGTCGAGGATGCCGAGCGATTCTCCGAGCTCCCAGTGCGGCCGGGGATCGAAGGGGAAATTCCTTGGCTCGCCGACCCTTCGCACTTCGACGTTCGACGAGGCGTCGGCGCCCACGGGCACGCTCTCGTGAGCCAGATTGGGAAGCGTTGCCAAGAGCCTCTCGCACTGCTCTTCGGCCTCGCTCTGGCGCTCCTCCTTTTCCTTGATTCGATCGGACGCGGCGCGAAGCTCGCCGCGAAGTGCCTCGGCTTCTTCCTTCTTCCCCTGTTTGAACAGGGCGCCAATCTGTTTGGAGGACTCCGAATGGTCGTGTCGCAGAGTGCTGACCTCGGTCTGGAGGCGCTTCCTCTCGTCGTTCAGGCGGACGAGCTCGTCGAGATCGACGTCGACGCCGCGCTCGCGCACGCGCGCACGGACGAAGTCGATGTTCTGGGTTGCGAAGTTCAGATCGAGCATCGAAGCGCATTTTAACCCTGAAACGAGAAACCTCCGACTGCCGCCCCCCTTCTCGAGCCGTCTCTTGCGCGTGGAAGATGGAGCATGCTAACCTATTGCAATCGCTCGCTTTGTACTCCCAACTCCAAGAATCGACAAGGAAACTCTTACATGATGATTCGCAAAGCAGTTCTTCCGGCTGCAGGACTCGGCACCCGCTTCCTCCCGGCGACGAAGGCGCAACCGAAAGAGATGCTCCCCCTCGTAGACAAACCTCTCATTCAGTACGTCGTGGAAGAATCGGTCGAAGCCGGAATCAGCGACGTGGTCATCGTGACCGGGCGGGGCAAGACGGCGATCGAAGACCACTTCGACGTCTCCTTCGAGCTCGAGCGCTTCCTCGAGGAGAAGCACAAGCCCGAGGAGCTCGCCATCGTGAGGTCCATCTCCGATCTCGTCAACGTCTCGTACGTTCGCCAGAAGGAGGCGCTCGGACTCGGGCACGCCGTGCTGGTTTCCGAGCCGATCGTCGGCGACCAGCCTTTCGCCGTCCTTCTCGGCGACGACCTCGTCGTCAGTGACGTCCCTTGCATCGCCCAGATGATCGAGGTCTTCGAGCGAGTGAGGGCCCCGGTCCTCGCCGTGATGCGCGTGAGGCCAGAGGAAATCTCGAGCTACGGCGTCATCGCCGCGGCCCCCGAGGGCGAACGGCTCCATCGGGTAAGCGGCCTGGTGGAAAAGCCGCCGAAGCACGAGGCCCCCTCCGATCTCGCGATCATCGGACGCTACATATTGACTCCATCCATCTTCCGGCACATTCGCGAGACCGACCGCGATCAAAGAGGCGAGATCCAGCTCACGAACGCTCTCCAGTCTTTGTTGTCGGAGACGCCGGTCTATGGGTTCGAGTTCCGGGGCGTTCGACACGACTGCGGGAACAAGCTGGGTTTCCTCACTGCAACGGTCGAGTATGCGCTGAGACGGCCCGATCTGGGCAACGCCTTCCGGAACTACTTGAAAGGACTAAAGCTCTAGCGACTTGCGCTTTGTTAGTGTATAGAGTACACTAATTTCGTGCCCGACCACGGGAGGCTCCGCCAAAACATCGGTGTCGCCGTCGACAACTGCATCTTCACCGTCCTCGAAGGCAGCCTGCAGGTTCTTCTCATCCAGATGAAACGAAGGCCGTTCGAGGACCGGTGGGCCTTCCCCGGAGGCCTCGTCGAGGACGGAGAAGCCCTCGACGCGGCGGCGGCGCGTATCCTCAGAGAGCAGACCGGCGTCAGTCACGTATACCTCGAACAGCTCTACACCTTCGACGATCGAAAGCGCGATCCTTCCAACCGGGTGGTCTCGGTCGCTTATTTCTCTCTGGTACCGCCCGGAGGCGTGGCGCTGCAGACGACGGAGAAGTACCGAGCGGTGCGATTCTGGGACTTGGACCGGCGCCCTCGGCCGCTCGCCTACGATCACGAAGAGATCCTCGCCTATGCCCAGAAACGTCTTCAGTCGAAGGTGCAGTACACGAATGTGATGTTCTCGCTTCTTCCGTCGAAGTTCACCCTGTCACAGCTCCAGAGTGCTTACGAGACCGTGTTGAAGCGCTCTCTCGACAAGCGAAACTTTCGCAAGAAGGTACTCTCGCTCGGTCTCGTCGAGGCCTCGGGAGAGCGGGCGACGGGTGGGCGCCACCGGCCCGCCATGCTCTATCGTTTCGAGAAGATGCAGCCGGAGATCGTGGAGGTCTTTTGATCCCCGAGCACTTCGATCCGGGCCGCGTGGGAGAGATCTACCGCGTTTCCTATCAGGAGCTCGCCGCCGAGGCACGGTCGTTCGCGGCGAGGCACGACATTCGCCCGGCGCGCACCGATGAGCGTCGCGTGGGACTCCTCCTCGTCGACGTGCAGAACACGTTCTGCATACCCGGGTTCGAGCTATTCGTCGCCGGACGGTCGGGCGACGGGGCGGTGAGAGACAACCGGCGCCTTGCCGAGTTCATCTATCGCAACTTGCAGCACATCACCCGCATTCATGTCACGCTCGACACCCATACGGCCATGCAGATCTTCCACGAGGTCTTCCTCGTGGACGAGAAAGGAGATCACCCGGCGCCGATGACCGCGATCTCCCTCGAAGACGTGGAATCGGGCCGCTACCGGGTGAACCCCCTCGTCGCCGATTCCATTGCTCGGGGCGACCGCGAGTCGCTGCAGCAGCATCTGGTTCATTATTGCCGGCGCCTGAGTCGGGACGGGAAGTACCAAATGATGGTCTGGCCCTACCATGCGATGCTCGGCGGGATCGGTCACGCGCTCGTTTCCGCCATCGAGGAAGCCGTTTTCTTCCACACCGTGGCGCGCTCGAGCCAGGCCTCGTTCGAGGTGAAGGGCGAAAACCCACTGACCGAGAACTACTCCGTTCTCCGCCCCGAGGTGCTCGAGGGACCCGAGGGCATCATCGCGCGAAAGAACCACGCTCTCACGGACACCCTGCTGGGCTACGATGCCTTGATCGTCGCCGGACAGGCCAAGAGCCACTGCGTGAGCTTCACCATCTCGGACCTTCTCGAGGAGATCGGGGAGCGTGACCCGGCCCTGGCGCAGAAGGTGTACCTCCTCGAGGATTGCACGTCACCGGTGGTCGCGCCCGGAGTGGACTTCACCGAAAAGGCCGATGCGATGTTTCGGGAGTTCGAGCGCGCGGGAATACATCGGGTGCTCGCGTCCACACCCATGAGCGAGTGGGGAGCGGCCATGGAAAAGCGAGGCTGACGATGCCGGTGGTGCAATCTCTTCTCGATGTCGATTTCTACAAGTTCACGATGGGCCAGCTCGTCTTCCTCCGCTACCGCGACGTGCCGGTGACTTACTCCTTGACGAATCGGACCCGTCGAGTTCGCCTCGCGGAGATCGT
This sequence comes from Vicinamibacteria bacterium, assembly GCA_035620555.1. Lineage (NCBI taxonomy): Bacteria > Pseudomonadati > Acidobacteriota > Vicinamibacteria > Vicinamibacteria bacterium. Next base: position 15,073 of record DASPGQ010000226.1, on the reverse strand, counting down.
CGACCGCGCCGAGCTACGCGAGGAGCTCGATCACGTGAGGAGCCTTCGCTTCAACAACAGCGAGCTCCACTACCTCCGGGGAACGAACGAGTACGGCGATCGCATGTTCGCCGAGGACTACCTCGAGTTCCTTCGCGACTTCAAACTCCCGGAGTACGAGCTCGAGGTCGTGGACGGAAGCTTTCGCCTCCGGTTCCGCGGCAGGTGGTCGGAGACGATCTACTGGGAGACCATCGGCCTCGCCATCGTGAACGAGCTCTACTATCGAAACCTCATGAAGGACATGAGTCGCTTCGAGAAAGATCTGGTCGACGCTCGCGGGAAGCTCCGTCTGTCACGGAAGATCGAGGTCCTCAGGGAGCACCCCGAGGTCAAGTTCGTCGATTTCGGGACGAGACGTCGCTTCAGCCGGAGCTGGCAGCACTACGTGGACCGGACGCTGGCCGAAGAGATGCCGGCACAGTTTCTCGGGACCTCCTCGACCGAGTCCGCAATGCTCCACGGGCTCGTACCCATGGGGACGTCGGCGCACGAGCTCTATATGGTGATGTCCGGCATCATGCACGAGTCCGACGATCGGATACACGATTCCCACAATCGGGTGCTCGAGGACTGGTGGGATCTGTACGGCTGGGGGTTGTCCATTGCCCTCACCGATACCTATGGCGCCGACTTCTTCTTTCGGGACATGACCGAGGCGCAGGCACGTGCCTGGAAGGGGCTTCGGCATGACTCGGGAGATCCGTTCGAGTTTGGCGAGAAGGCGATCCGTTTCTACCGGGACATCGGCATCGACCCGAGGGAGAAGCTCCTCATTTTCAGCGATGGTCTCGAGCTCGAGACCATCCTCGCGCTGTCCCAGCGGTTTCATGGCCGAATCAAGCTGAGCTTCGGCTGGGGAACGAATCTGACGAACGACCTCGGCTTCGAGCCCATCTCGATCGTCGTGAAGGCCGTCGAGGCGAACGGCCACCGCACCGTGAAGCTCAGTGACAACCTGGCCAAGTCCACCGGCACGAAGGAGGACATCGAGCGTTTCCGGCGCATCTTCGGACACCAGCACGAGCACGCCCGGGCCGTTCGCTACTGATGCAGCCGGTAAAGATTGGGCTCGCTAATCTCGACCCGACCGTCGGGGCGATTCCCTCGAACCTCGAGCGGTTGATCGAGATGGCCGCCGAGATGTCGGCGAATCGATGCGCCATCGGCGTATTCACCGAGCAGGTCATCCCGGGATACCCCACCGAAGATCTCGTCCAGTGGCGCGGGTTCGTGGAGCAGCAGGGTCGGGCCCTGGAGCGTTTCGCCGAGGCCACGGGAGCGCTCACCCATCCCACGATCTTCGCCCTCGGCCTGTCGGTCGCCGACCGTGGATTCGTCTACAACGCGGTTGCGGTCGTCGCCGCCGGACAAATCGTCGGCTTGGTGCCCAAGGAGCACCTTCCGACCTACGGCGTGTTCTACGAAAGCCGCGTCTTCGCGCGAGGCATTCCCGGTGAGACGCGGACGGTGCTCGGAGCCCCGTTCGGCGATCTACTGTTCCGTGCCCCGTTCGGCGTCTTCACGGTCGAAGTCTGCGAGGACATGTGGGTCGCCGATGGTCCCTTGTTGCGCCGTTCGGCTTCCGGCGCCGAGCTGGTACTGAACCTCTCGGCTTCGCCCTGGCGCACCGGCATCGCCGAGACGAGAAGGGAGCTCATTGCCACGCGGGCTTCGGACAATCAGGTGACCTTCGTCTACGTGAACCAGGTCGGGGGGCAGGACTCGCTCGTGTTCGACGGCGGGGCCTATGTCAACCAGAACGGCCGGTTGCTCCACGAAGCCGAGCGCTGGCGCGAGGGGTGGTCCTCGTTCGTGGTCGATCTCGACCGCACGCGGCGGCTTCGCTTCGAGAGCACCACGTGGCGAGCGAGCGCCGAGGCCTATCTGAGAACGCATCCGCCCGTCAGGATCGTCGAGGTCGACATTCCCGATTCGGAGCTCCGACCCGAGATTTCCCCGAGCAAGAACTTCTTCGTTCCCGAGCCCGGGCCAAAGCTACCACCCGAGAAGCAATGGTACGAAGATCTCGTTGCCGCGATGCGAACCGGACTCGACGGCTACTTTCGGAAAACGGGCGCTTTCGACAAGCTGGGCATCGCTGTGTCGGGCGGCAAGGACTCTTCACTCACGCTCGTCATCGCCTGGCTCTACGCCCGCGAGCGGTTTCGCGACCTGCCGGAGAAGGAACGGCGAGCCCGAATCCGGGACTTCATCTGCTGTTTTTCGATGCCCACCCGGTTCAATTCACCGACGACCCGAGCGATCTCGACGAAGCTCTGTGCCGCACTCGGGGTCAGCTTCCGGGAAGTCCCGATCGAGGATGCTTTCGAGCGCGAGGTCGAGGCGGCGCAGGCGATGCTCGGCCCATCTGAAGAGCTCCCCGCCCTGACGCGACAGAACATTCAAGCTCGCATCCGCGCCCAGCGCATGTGGAACTGGGCGAACGCGACCCGGGCTCTCTGGATTCAGACGGGCAACATGAGCGAGAAGGCGGTCGGCTACACGACCATCGGGGGGGACCTCATGGGAGCCTATTCACTCCTGGGGAACCTTCCCAAGACGATCGTCATCCGTCTGCTCGGCTACCTTCGCAAGAAGCACGACATCGAGGTTCTCGACGAGCTTCTCGAAACGAAAGCCTCGGCCGAGCTCGCGGAGAATCAGGAAGACGAGAAGGATCTCATGCCGTTTCCCGTGCTCGACGCCTGCTTCGCTCTTTTCGCCGGTGAGAAGCTCATGCCGGTGGAGCTCTACTCGGCGCTGCGCGCGACCTGGACCGACGAAGAGCTGAAGCGGATGCGGCCCGATTATCGACCGGGCATGCTCAAGGATTGGGTGAAGCGGTTCTGCGGCCTTTTCATCGGATCGATCTTCAAGTGGGTGCAGGCGCCCCAGTCGGTGCACCTGGGAAACCTGGACCTCGACCGCGAACGGGCTCTGCAGCTTCCCGCGGTGCAGTCCCGTGAGTGGCTCGACCTCGAAGCGCTCGACGCGCTTTCCGACTAACAACTGCTATTCGTACCGGAGCGCAATCAGGGGGTCGGATCGGCCCGCACGCAGGGCGGGTACGTAAGCAGCCGTCAGCATGACCAGCGAGAGGAGAAGGGCAACGGATCCAAAGGTGATCGGGTCGATCGGGCTCACGCCATAGAGGAAGCCAGCGAGGAACCTCGACATGGCGGCCGCGCCCGCCCAGCCCAGCACCACGCCGACGGTCACGAGCCACAGACCGTCTCCCACGACGAGTCTCACGAGCTGCGCCGGACTCGCGCCGAGCGCCACCCGGATTCCCATCTCCCGGCTTCGTTGGGCGACGGCGAACGACATCAGTCCGTAGAGGCCGAAGGCGGCGAGACTCGAGGCGAGCACCGCAAAGACGGTCATCAACCCTGCCGCCATGCGCGCGGGAAACAATGCACTGCGAACGAGCCTTTCCAGGGGAACGATGTCCGACACCGGCAAGTTGGGCTCGAGGGAGAGCAGCAGGTTGCGCAATGGGGGAACGAGAGCCTCGGGAGAAACGGCGGTTCTCATGAGGAGCCTCATCCCCGTTTCGTGCACCTGCGCGAGCGGCTGGTAGACGTGCGGGGTGGCCGGTTCACCGACGGTACGGTATTTCGAATCGCTCACGACGCCCACGATGGTGCGCGAGCTCTCGTCGCCCCCGAGTCGAATGCGTTTTCCGAGGGCATCGACGGCGGGGAAGAAGCGTTTGGCGAAGGTTTCATTGATGACCACCACGAACGGGGCATCCTCGATGTCTCGATCGGAAAAGTCCCTTCCTTCGAGAAGCGAGATTCCCATCGTTCGAAAGTAGTCGACCGCGATTACGTTGGTCCCGACCACCGGTAGACGTTCGGCGTCCCATTCGGGGCCGATCTCCGGCGAGCCCTCGAGCCTAAAGGTCGTCGTTCGGCCTCCGCCCTCGAGGGGGACGACGCGTGCCAGACTGGCGGACACGACGCCGGGCAACACCCGGGCGCGCTCCAGGACGTCCCGATAAAGATTCCGGCCGTCGGTCTTGGTGTAGCGCAACAGGTCGATGCGGAGCGGAGCCGTGAGGACTTCGTGGGCCCGGAATCCAGGGGCCGCGGCGCGGGAGTTCCAGAAGCTCTTCGAGAACAATCCCGCCACCACGAGCAATACGATGGACAGAGCCAGCTGGGCGAGCACCAGGGCCTTTCGGCCGGCGAAGCGCCCGCGAAGACCTTCCGCACCGTCGGTGTGCTTGAGGGTCTTCGCCAGCTCACCGCGACAGGAACGGAGGGCAGGGGCGAGACCCACGAGCGCCGCCGTGACGACGGACACGAGAAATGTAAACAGAACGACCTCGAGGTCGACACGGAAATCGAGAGTGAACGAGAAGATCCCCGCCTCCGGTACGAGCCGGGTAAATCCGTGCAGGGCCCAACTCGCGAGGAGAAGGCCCAGCGCCCCTCCGAGAACGCTGAGCAGCAGGCTCTCGGTGAGGAGCTGACGCACCAGGCGAGCCTTGGCGCCGCCGAGAGCGAGCCTCAGGGCGATTTCGCGTCTCCTCGATACGGCACGGGCGAGCAACAAGCTGGTCACGTTGGCCGTGGCCACGAGGAGCACGAGTCCGACCACGGCCATGAGAAGGACGGAAACCGACGAAAGCCACGGCCATGCCCGGGGGTCGACTTTCTCCACGGGAAACACCGTGGCAGATTCTCCCTCGTTCGTGTCGGGATAGACCCGCTCGAGCTGCCGGGCGAGGGTTCCGACCGCGATGGCCGCTTCGTCGGGTGAGCGATCGGAGCGCAGGCGTCCTACGACGCGGAGCCAGCTCGCGTTGCGACGATCGAGCAGATCGGGATCCATCTCGCCGGAAAAGCCCCCGCGCGGCGGACGGAGGTAAGCTTGCATCATCATCGGCACGTAAATGTCATAGCTCTCGAGCACATCGGGCCCTCGAAATCCCCGCGGAGCCACGCCCACGACGTGGTACGTCCGGCCGTTGAGGGTGATGATCCGTCCCACGACCGAAACCTCCGCACCGAAGCGGCGCCGCCACAGGCCGTCGCCGAGCACCGCGACCGGATGCTCGCCGGGAACGCGGTCGTCTTCGGGTGTGAGGAGCCTTCCCTGCTGGGGACGCAGGCCGAGAGTCTCGAAGAAGTTGCCGGTGACGATGAGCCCGCGGCATATCTCGGGGGCGGAGTCTCCCCCGAGGCTCACGGCGATCTCTCCAAAGGCGGACAGGCTCTGAAACACTTCGGTGCGGTCGCGGTAGTCGAGATAATCGGGATAGGAGATCGAATCGTACGGGCTTTCTTCCGTCCCGGTGAAGAGGAACCAGAGCTCCTCCGGTGAGTCGACGGGAAGCGGGCGAAAGAGCGCCGCGTGCACGACGGCAAACATCGAGCTGTTCGCACCGATTCCCAGCGCGAGCGACGAAATCGCCGTCAGCGCCACGACCGGAGCGGCGCGAAGCATGCGATAACCGTAACGAACGTCTTGCCAGAGGATCTCGATCATGATGGTTGCCTCTCCCGACGCTTGGTCTCCTGACTTGTTTATCAGCCCGCAAGTGTAAGCGAAATTGCACCCGGATTCGGCCTCCACCCGGCATGATATTCTTGGTGACGATGCGGAGCGCTCTCCTGACGAGCCTGGCTCTGTCTCTGGCTTCCTCGGTTCTCTCGGACGAGCTCGAGGTCGAGACCACCTGGGCATCCCTTCGTGCCGCCGGAAGCTCGTTCGTGTTCGGCCGGCTGGAAGGACGCTTCGACGGGCCGGACTATCGTGGGCGGAAGCTCCGCGTGCGGCGGGAGACGACGAACGAAGAGCACGTCATCGACGTGGATCAAGGGCTCGGCTATTTCCGGGCGGCCCTCCCCACCGGCACCTACGAGATCCTGGCGATCGAGGCCGTCTACATTGCGCCGATCCGACCGATGAAGCCCGACCGCTACCCGCCGGTGAAGCAGCGCTATGCCCTCAAGCCGTCTGCCGACGACGGGTTTCCCACTTTTCCCGTCGTCACCGAGATGCCGTTGTATCTGGGAACGCTCCGCTCGAGCGTCGGAAGGAGCGGGATCGTCTACGAGGGGCACGAGCTCGAGATCATCGACGAGTTCGTCGACGCATGGGAGCACATGAGATTTACCCATCCGCGGCTCGTCGCGAGCCTCGTTGAAGAGGGCGTCGCGCCCGAGCGTTATTTCTTCCTCAAGCCGAGATCGGGCAGTCCTGCCCTGACGGCCGCCCTCGACGATCCGATCGATCGGGCACGGGACTACATTGCCGAAGGTAAGTTCCGACAGGCGATCGCCTGGCTCCAGACTCAGCTCCCCACGACGGACGACGAGCGCTCGACCTTTCGTCTTCTGATCGGCGAGGCCTTCCTCGGTGACCGACAATATCCTGCGGCCATCCGGGAGCTGGGGGAAGTATTGCTGGGAGACCCCGAGAACTGGCGGGCCCTGCGGCTTCTCGCGCGGGCTCACGCTCAGAACGGCAACGCGGCCGACGCCGTCGGCCTTTATCGGGCCCTTGCCGAGGCGGTGCCCAACGACGCCGAGGCGAGCTTGCACATCGGCTACCATCATGCTCTTGCCGGCGAGGCCGGGCTCGCCGCCGCCGCCTTCGAATCGGCCTTCGAGTCGAACTTCGACTACCTGCTCCACGACTTGATGCCCTACGCTCTCGCCCTCAAGGCGGCCACCGGGCGTTACGAGCCTCCCGAAGCCATCAGTGGTATCGTCAAACCGCCGAGCACGATGCGATCGCGGCGCGGTTCGAGCGGAGGATTCGCGATTTTGATCGACCACCAGGGACGCGTCGTGGCCGCTCACCTCACGAGAGCCGCTGAGAGCTGGGCTCCCGTCGTTCTGATGTCGGTGATTCGTGCCAAGTTCACGCCGGCGCAGTTGAATGGTGTGGCCATTCCATGCCTGGTGATCCTGGGAGCCGAGGACATCCTCGAGCAGACCCAATAGGTCCTCGGGCCTTTCAAGCCTTGGGATGCGCCTTTTCGTAGACGTCGAGCAACCGCTGGGCCGATAGGGTCGTGTACTTCTGCGTGGTCGAGAGGCTCTGGTGACCGAGAAGCTCCTGAATGGAGCGGAGATCGCAACCCCGCTCGAGAAGATGGGTTGCGAAGGCATGACGGAGGCTGTGAGGCGAGAGCCCCTTTCGGAGGGCCGTCAGCCTGAGGTACCGGTCGACCAAACGACGTACGCTACGGGCCGTCAGTCGCCCTCCCCGGGCGTTGAGGATCAACGCGTCGGTGCCGCGGCCGAGGCGGACGAGCTTCTGGCGGTCGGGCAAGTAATGCCGGACCGCCTCCGCGGCGGGCTCACCGAACGGCACGATGCGCTCCTTGCCGCCCTTTCCGACGACGCGGACAAGACGTGATTCGAGATCGACCTCCGCGAGGTCGAGCGAAACGAGCTCACCCACCCGGAGGCCGGTTGCATAAAGAAGCTCGAGCAGTGCACGGTCGCGGCGTCCCAAGGGGGTCGATGAATCGGGAGCATCGAGCAGACGCTCTACCTCGGCCTCCTCGATTCGCATCGGGATCTTCTTGTCGAGCCGGGGCGTTCCCACGAGCCGAGCGGGGTTCTTCGTGAGCCGCCCTTCTCGATTCAGGTAGCGGAAGAACGTTCGTATGGCGGCGAGCTTGCGCGCGACCGAGGAGCGAGCGGCGCCCGCTTGGTGCAAATGCGCGAGGAAGGCTCGGAGGGCGAGAACGTCCACGTCCTCGACCCGGGTGACCGTAAGCGCTTCGGCGAGAAAGACTTCGAGCTGCTCGAGATCCGAGCGATAGCTCGCGACGGTGTGCACGGAGAGACCACGGCGGTATCGCAGATCCTCCGCGAAAGCGTCGATGTCGCGCCTCATGCTGCGGCCGTTTCGACGAAGCGGTCCATGGCGGCGAGAGCGCGTGCGACCAGCGCTTCTTTGCGTTCTCTCCGGCTCTTGACGCGGGTCTCGAGCGGCGGCAGAAGCCCGAAGGCGATGTTCGTCGGCTGGTAATTCTCGGGATCGGCCTCCGAGATGTAGTGGCAAAGCGAGCCGAGAGCCGTGGTTCTCGGTGGCACGACCGGAACGAGTCCCCGCGACAACCGCGCCGCATTGATGCCGGCGAGAAGCCCGGATGCGGCCGATTCCGTATAGCCCTCGACGCCCGAGATCTGTCCCGCGAAAAAGAGCGAATCTCTCGTGCGTGTCTGAAAAGTCGGCCGGAGCAGAGTGGGCGCGTTGACGTAGGTGTTGCGATGAATCATTCCGTAGCGGGAGAACTCGGCGCGCTCGAGGCCGGGAATCATCCGCAGAATCCGCTTCTGCTCGCCCCACTTCAACTGGTTTTGGAAACCGACGATGTTGTAGAGCGTCGCCGCCAGGTTGTCTTGTCGAAGCTGCACCGCGGCGTAAGGTCTTTTTCCCGTTCGGGGATCGATCAAGCCGACGGGTTTCATCGGTCCGTACCGCAGGGTGTCGATCCCGCGCTGGGCCATGACCTCGATGGGGAGGCAACCCTCGAAGTAGAGTGCCTGGTCGATGGCGTGGAGATCGACCCGCGCCGCGGCAGACAAGGCCTCGTGAAAACGGAGGTACTCGACCCGGTCCATGGGACAATTGACGTAGTCGTCTCCACCCTTCCCGTAACGCGATGCGCGGAAGGCTTTGCTGAAGTCGATGCTCTCCACTTCAACCACCGGGCTCACCGCGTCGTAGAAGTACAGGGAGTCGCGACCGGTGAATGTACGGATCGAGCTCGCCAGGGTCTCCGAAGTGAGCGGTCCGGTCGCGAGTATCACGAGCCCGCCGTCGGAAACGGCGCGCACTTCCTCCCGCAAGAACGTGATCCCCGAAACGGACCGTACGGCCCGGGTCACGTGTTCGGAGAACCGATCGCGATCGACGGCGAGCGCCTGCCCCGCGGGTACGCGGGCGAGCTCGGCCGCTTCCATGACGAGCGATCCGAGCCGGCGCATTTCTTCTTTGAGAAGCCCGTGTGCGCTATTCAAAGAATCGGAGCGCAGGGAGTTGCTGCAGACGAGCTCGGCGAAACCCTCGGTGCGGTGAACGGGCGTCGTGACCAAAGGCCGCATCTCGTAGAGGCGTACGGGAATGCCTCGCTTGGCGAGCTGCCAGGCCGCCTCCGAGCCGGCGAGACCGGCGCCCACCACGGCAACTTCGCTCGAGCTCAAGCGCCTTTACTTCGCGGCGACCTCTTCGGGGTCTGGCTCCTTCACGGCGTCCGGGGCTCCGCCGTCGATGCTTCGCTTGTATCCGCAGCCTTCCTCGGTGCAGGCGTAGTGGGCCCCGTCGCGCTTGGTCGATTTCTCGAACAGGACGGGATAGCCGCACTCGGGGCAGGGTTCGGCCACGGGCTTGTGCCAGCTGGTGAAATCGCAATCGGGGTACTGCGAGCACCCGAAGAAGAGCTTGCCGCGCCTCGAACGACGCTCGACCACCTGCCCGGGGCAGTCTTCCCTGGGGCAGGCGACGCCGACCTCTTTCTGCTTGATGTACTTGCAGTCGGGATAGGAGCTGCAGGCGGTGAACTCGCCGTAGCGTCCATGCTTCACGACGAGCCGGGAGCCGCACTTCGGGCAGGTCTCGTCGAGCAGCTGGTCGCGCTTCGTCTCGAGCGAGCCGTCCTTGCCCTTGAAGATCTTCCGGGTGTTCTTGCACTCGGGGTAGCCGGAGCAGGCGAGGAACTGGCCATAGCGGCCTTTCTTCAGCACCATGGGCCTGTCGCATTTTTCGCAGGTCTCTTCGGAGAACGCGTCGGGGTCGGCGGATTCTTTGTCCTGGTAATTCTGGATCTCGCGGGTGTTGCGGCACTCGGGATAACCGGAACAGGCCAGAAAGTGACCGAATCGCCCCCATTTGATGACCATGGGCTTGCCGCATTTGTCGCACTTCTCTTCGGTGGCAATCTCCATGGCCTTGACGTTGGTCATGTGCTTCTTGGCTTCGGTCAGGTCCTTGCTGAACTTCTGGTAGAAGCCGTCGATCGTCGTGAGGTAGTTGGCCCGACCCTCCTCGATCTCGTCGAGCATCCCTTCGAGCTTGGCGGTGTACTCGATCTCCATGATGTCGGCGAAGCTTCCCATCAGCAGATCGGTGACGAGGAATCCGAGCTCGGTGGGAACGAACTTCCGTTCGATCTTCTGTACGTATTGTCGATCCTGGAGAACCGAGAGGATGCTGGCGTAGGTGCTCGGCCGGCCGATGCCTTTTTCCTCCAGCTCTTTCACGAGCGACGCCTCGGTGAATCGAGGCGGCGGCTGGGTGAAATGCTGCTCCGGCTGGACTCCGAGCAGCTTCAAGAGCTCGCCCTCCGAAAGCGGCGGGAGCTTCTTGTCCTTGCCGTCTTCTCTGGACTCTTCTTCCTCTCTTTCCTCCGCGGTGGCCTTCGGGGAAGTGTCTTCGTCCTTCCCCTCCTCGTAGACCGCGAGGAAGCCCTTGAACTTGAGCACCGACCCCCGCGCCCGCAGGATGTATCGTCCCGCCTCGATCTCGGCGATGGTCTCGTCGAACAAAGCGGGCGCCATCTGAGAGGCCACGAACCGGTTCCAGATGAGCCGATAGAGCTTGAGCTCGTCGCGGTCGAGATAGGGCGCTATGGAGTCGGGGTCTCGATAAACCGAGGTGGGCCGAATCGCCTCGTGGGCGTCCTGGGCGCCCTTCTTGCTCTTGTAGATGTTCGGTTTGTCGGGAAGCAGATCCCGGCCATATTTCTCTTCGACGAATTGACGGGCCTCGTCGAGAGCCTCGTTGGCGATGCGGGTCGAGTCGGTGCGCATGTAAGTGATGAGACCGACCGGTCCTTCGCTCCCGAGCTCGATTCCCTCGTAGAGACGCTGGGCGACGATCATCGTCCGCTTCGCGGTGAAGCCGAGCTTGCGCGCCCCCTCCTGCTGAAGCTTGCTGGTGATGAAGGGAGGCACCGGCTTGCGGCGCCGCTCCTTCGCGGTGACCGTCTTGACGGTGAAATCGAGATGGGAGAGCTCGTCGGCGATCGCCCGCGTCGTCGCCTCGTCCTTCAGCTCGGCGGCGTTGCCGTCGATCCGGGTGAGCTTCGCGATGAAGCCTGGGGGAGTCTTTGCCTCCAGGTCGGCGTGGATCGACCAGTACTCCTCGGACTGGAACGCCTGGATGTCCCGCTCGCGCTCGCAGACGATGCGCAGCGCCACCGATTGCACCCTACCGGCGGAGAGCCCCCGCCGGACCTTCTCCCAGAGCAGAGGAGAAATCTGGTAGCCCACGAGCCGGTCGAGGACTCGGCGCGCCTGCTGCGCGTCGACCTTGTCCCGGTCGATTCTCTTGGGATTGCGGATGGCCTCTTCCACCGCCTTCTTCGTGATCTCGTTGAACAGGACCCGGTGGACGGCGCCGTTCTTGGCCTGGAGCTCCTCGGCCAGGTGGAAGCTGATGGCCTCACCTTCGCGGTCGGGGTCGGGAGCGAGGTAGATGGCAGTCGCCTTCTTCGCTTCCTCCTTGAGCTCGGAGAGCACCTTCTTCTTCTTGGGAATGACCACGTAGTCCGGCTGGAATCCGTGCTCGACGTCGACGCCGAGCTTGCTCTTGGGGAGGTCGCGGACATGGCCCATCGAGGCTCGTACGACGTAGTTGCGTCCGAGAAACTTGTTGATGGTCTTCGCCTTCGCCGGCGATTCGACGATCACGAGTGACTTCGTCATGGGAATCGTGTAGCGATATGGTGGCACGCGACCCGGCATCGCGTCAAATTTCCGGCCGGTAGCGCCCGTCGGGGTGGCGCCGGACGCGTCTCGCCACCTCGAGCCGGGAAAGCGCCGCGAGCGTGCGCTCGGTCGGAAGCGCGACCGCTTCGAGAAGCTCGTCCACGTCGAGCGGTCGCGTGAGGGACTGCCGCAGAGCCCTCACGACGGCGTTCTCGTCCTCGTCGAGCTCGGGCGCCGTCGGGGCCGTCCGGGGAGAGGCCTTGATTCTCAGAGCCTCTCGAACGTCCTCGCGAAGCTCCTCGAGAACGTGCTCGGCTCGGCCGACGAGGCGTGCACCGTCTCGGATCAGCTCGTGGGCTCCTTCGCTCGTGGTCGAGTCGATGGGTCCGGGCACGGCGAAAACATCGCGGTTCTGGTCGGCGGCGAGGCGCGCCGAGACGAGCGAGCCGCTCTTGGTCGCCGCCTCGACGACGATCGTCCCCAGGGTGAGGCCGGAAATGACCCGGTTTCGCCGGGGGAAATTCCGACCGAGAGGAGGCTCGTTCAAATCGAACTCCGAAAGGACGGCTCCAGATGTCGCGATCTCCTCGGCGAGCCGCCGGTGCTCGCGCGGATAGAGACTGCAGAGGCCGGAGCCGAGCACGGCCAGCGTGCGCCCGCCTTCTTCGAGGGCTCCTCGATGGGCCGAAGCGTCGATGCCCCGCGCGAGCCCGCTTGTGATCGCGAGTCCCGCACGAGCCAGATCCCGCGAAAGCCGGCGGCTCGCGGCAAGCCCGTAGGATGTCGGTCGCCTCGAGCCGACGATCGAGATGCCGAGCGCATCTTCCGGCCGAAGCGTGCCCCAGACCGATAGAGCGATCGGAGGATCGAAGATCTGCCTCAAGAGCCGCGGATAGCTCGGTTCGGTCAGCGCCACGATGCGATAGCCCTCCTTTTCCGCTCTTTCGAAGGAACGCGCCGCGGCGTCGCGCACCCCGATCGGCACGACGGGAGCAAGACCCTGTAGCGCGCCGGCGCAGCTTCCCGCCGATTCGATCGCGTCCCAGGGGTCGGCTGTCCGCGGCAACCGGGCTCGCGACAGGACCCAGGCCGCGAGCCGCTCTTCGTCGGAGTCCATGGTCGTCTCTTTTCCTGAAGACGGAATCGGGGACGAAGCCCCTCCCGGAAGGGCGACGAAGTTGCTTGCACCGTCCCTGCCAGCTGGGCTACGATACCTCTGCCGTCGCCATCACGTAATTGTGATGCGAACCTCAAAGATTCTGTTGGGAGCGAGGTAGAGTTGTCCTCGAGCGTCCGCCCACTGACCACGCTCTTGGTGCTAGCGTTGCTCGCCGCGCCTCTCGCGCTCGATGCCGTTGCCGACGAGCGCGAGAACGAAGCCAAGAAGCAAGTCTACTTCGGCATCGAAGTCGCGCAGCGAGGCTTGTGGCGCGAAGCCATCTACCGTTGGGAGAAAGCGGTAGAGCTCGACCCTCGCAATGCGAGCGCCCGAAACAATCTCGCCGTGGCTTACGAGCAGGCGGGGCAGTTCGACGAGGCCAATGTCGAATACGAGCGGGCCCTGGAGATCGATCCGAACAACCTCTACATCCGCCAGAACTACGAGCTCTTCAGGGAAGCGTATGAGCGAAAGAAAAGGACGGATCAGAGATCGGGGACGAACTAGCCCGTTCCCGCTCGTTTCGGGAGGGATGACGGCGGTTTGCTGGGGGTGCGACGAGGTGAGTTTGGCCAAGCAAATGAGTCGTAGCAAATCGAGCCGCCGGGGGTCGATGCCTGTCGGCCGGCTCACAGTCGGGTTGGTGCTCGCGTCGACGTTGGCCTGTACGAGCTATTACGAGGTCCCCATCGAGGTTCCGATCTCGGCCAAGCTCGACGTGGAGAAATACAATCGGATTCTGGTTGCGAGCTTTACTACCCAGTCCAACGAGGGCATCGACCTCGACGCCGAGACGGTACGGCTGCTTCGCAACCAGCTTCGCATGCGATCGAACCTCATGGTCCTCGATGCCGACATCGAGCCGCTCGGAGATTTCTCCGAACAGACGCTCGAGCAGACCGGCATGCTCGCGGAGTTCGAGAAGATCGAGGAGCAGGCTCGCTCCGCCGGCGAAGAAGAGATCTCCCGGCAGGAATGGATCGATCTCGAGCAGGACAAGCTCCTCGAGGACTCCGAGTACTGGCAAGGAGTTGGAGAGGAATACCAGAATCCGTTGATCGTGACGGGAAAGCTGGCCTTCGGATCGGAGTCGCGGTCGGGCTTCTCGACGAGCGACCGCTACGTGAGAGATTCGTTCAACCGGCCCACCCTCGTCCGTTCGAACGTGTTCGAAGAGCGCACTGGCTTCACCCTCAACGCCGAGTTTTATTTCATCGACGGTGAGACCGGCCAGACGATCCATCGCGAACGTTTTACCGAGGAGGTCATCTACGGCCGTGATGAGCAGACCTCGGCCCTCTCCTCGTATTTCGAGCTGATGGATCGGCTGATTCCGAATTTTCTCAGCATCCTGTCGCCCCAGACGTTCCGGGGAACGAGGGTGCTCTTGAAGTGAGCGACCGAGACCCACGAGCGCTAGGCTTCTCGCCGCCGAGCTTTTCGCGTCGTCCGGGCAAAACGATACGAGGTATCTCATGAGGTTCACCACCATGCAATCTTCTTCGGCGCCACGGGCGAGGATCGCGTCTATCATCCTTCTGGCGTCACTGGGCGCGGCGGCGACGGCTTTCGGCCAGGCTTCCTTCGCTCCTTTCTACGGAAAGAACAAGGTCAAGTACGACAAGCACCGGTGGCAGGTCTACCGTTCGCCCCATTTCGAGATCTACTACTATCCCGAGTTCGAGCAGGAGCTCGGCCGCCTCGTCAGCTACGCGGAGAGCGCCTACGAGCAGGTCTCGAACGACCTGAAACACGAGATCTCCTTTCCCATCCCGCTCATCCTCTATAAGACGTTCTCGGAGTTCGCTCAGACGAACCTCTTCCCCATCGAGGTGCCCGAAGGGGTCGGCGCCTTCGCCGAGCCTTCGCGCGACCGGATGGTCCTTCCCATCGACTATCCGCCGGACGAGCTCCAGGAGCTCTTCATCCACGAGCTCACCCACATCTTCCAGTTCGACATCATTCCCCGATCCCTCGTGCGGCGCTCGGTTCCGGTCTGGATCGACGAGGGCATGGCCACTTACATGGAGGACGAGTGGGATCCGCTGGACATGATGGTAGTGCGGGATGCCGCGGTGACCGACCAGGTCCCGAGCTTCGAGGCCCTCGACGTCGGCTTCGCCCGGGCCGCCTACAGCTTCGGCTCGTCGATCTTCGAGTTCATCGAGGAGCGGTTCGGAAAGGAAGGGGT
>DASPGQ010000225.1 GCA_035620555.1 Vicinamibacteria bacterium | reverse complement strand
TCGCTATCGAAGGCCTTGTTCTCATGATGCCTCAGTTAATTGCGAGAGGAATTCGCTGCGTTACACCCGATTCTGGCGCGGAAACCGTGACCGACTCGAGCCCGATCTCGACCACTTTGAAGCGGTTCGCCACCGTCTCGCCTTCCGCCCCAGCGAAAATCTCGGTTCCATCGCGACTGATGAAAATCGCATACCGCGCTTTTTCCCCGTCAGGGTTCGTCTTCTCGAGGAATCCGGCGTAATTCATGTCGACCCGCAAGGTTGGTGTCGAAGGTCGACTCACCGGCGCCGGCGTCGGGGCGGGTACGGGTCTTTCGATCGGAGGAGGAGGCGGCGGCGGGGGAGGGGGCGCCTCGCTACGGACGGGCCCATAAGTGAACAGGTTTCTCCCCTGGCCCGCGTATTCGGGGACGGGAACGAGCATCGCCGCGAGGTCCAGGGTGTCGTTCGTTGGGGTTGCCGGCCTCGCCGAAGAACGCCGCGCCGGGCCGGGCGAAGCCGCGCCCGAGGAGGAATCCTCGCCGCCGATGCATCCACCGGCCACCGCGGCCGACAACAAGAGCCAAACGCGCCAAGTCACCATTCGCTGTAGGGCCTTCCATCCGAGCCGAGCTCGGCCGATTGGCTCTTCACGTCGTAAACGCCGGGCTCGGCATCGGGCTCGTTCGGGTCGAAGTCAGAGAAGATCTCCTCCCACGACCGCTGACTCGTCATCGGATCCTCGGGTATCTCCCGGAGGTACCCTCCTTGCACGAGCTCGTCGAGGCTCATGGGATACTTGTTGCGGTCGGCCTTGAATTGATCGAGCCTCTCGCGAAGGATGGCGAGGTTGTGCTTGAGGACCGACTCCTTGCTCACCCGCACCTGGGCCATGTAAACCGGCACTGCGATCCCGAGGAGGATCCCGAGCATCACGATCACGATCACCATCTCGATGAACGTGAACCCGCGAGGAGCTCCGAGCTTCCTACCAATCACTGTAGTTCGTCCCGTCGAGAGCGATGGCCGTAGATTTCGAAAACACGTCGTAGACGTTTTGTCCGCCCCAGAACGAGGAGTCCGGCTCGTCCTGGTAGGAGCGCAATCCCCATTCGTTGGAGTTCGTCATCGGGTCCACCGGGATGCGTCTCAAGAACTTGAGTTTCTTGCCCGGAGTTCCCACCTGGGTCACGCCCTCCACGAGCGTCTCCAGGTCTTTCGGATAGCCTTCGCTTCCCAGTTCCAGATCCGTTCCGCCGATCATCCCCAGGTCGACGGCCCGTTTGTAATCGTCGATCGCCGTCCGCATCATGCGGAGGTTGCGACGAAGCTCCGCTTCCTTGGCGCGCTTCGCCGTGACCTGCGCCACCGGGACCACCGCCGCGGCGAGAATGGCGAGGATCATCGAGGCGATGATGAGCTCGAGGTAAGTAAAACCCGACTGGCGGAGAACGCCGTACCTCGTCGAAACGTTCATGGTCCCGCGGAGCTCCCCGGCGTCTCGTCTCGCAGAAAGAAAGCGATGCTGCAGTCGAGGCGGATCGTGGCTTCAGTCCGCTCCTGCTGCGAGAGCCGGACCTGCTCCAGCAGGAAGAATCGCTCCGAACGTTCGAGGCGATTTATGAAACGAACCAGGTCGAAGTAGCTTCCCTCGACCGGCATCGCCGCGATGACCTGCTCGAGTCCCACTTCGAGCAGCTCCCGCTGGTAGCCAGTCCTGCCCCGGCTGACGTGGGTCTCGTCGGCGAGACGGTCGATCTCGTCCCAGGCCTCGGTCAACCCAGGGGCGCGCGGTCTGACGATCTCGTCCCAGAATCGGGTGACCGCCGCTGCGTTGCTGGCCGCCCGTTGGGCCGCATCCGAAAGCTCTTCGAGCTCACTCTTTCGATTCTGGAGCTCGAGGCCGAGCCTTTCACGATCGGCCACGAGACGTTCCTGCTTGTTGGCCAGCCGATGCGTGAGAAGAAAGAAGGCGAGAACGTTCACCACGACGAGCGCGCCGAGCCAGAGAAACTGCCTTCGCCGTTTACCCAGGCTCTCCAACACCGCGCGCAGGTGGCTCATGGGGACTCCCCGGCAGCGGCCCGCAAAGAAGGCTCGATGTACTCCAGCTCGAGAGTCGCGGCGATGCCCGGCTCGCCCCCCTGACGTACGTCGAGGTTCGCTTCGTCGAGGGGGAAAACCGTGCGGAAGAACGAGCTCGATTCGAGGCTTCCTACCATCGCGAGCAGGTCCTGGAGCGTACGACCGACCACGGTGAGCGTGACCCGGATCCTCCCTTCCCTCTCGACGGGAGTCACCGAGGTGATGCGGACGGACGCGGGAGTAATCGTCTCGAGCTCGTTGAACAGCCCGGTCCAGGAAAAACTCTTTCGACGGTAGAGCTGCACCAGGAACCGCGTCTTCTCGTTCGCGAGGGCGCTTTGATCCCGCTCGAGCGCTTGACGGGCTTCCTTGATGGCGTCGTCGGTCTCCCGGATTTGGTCGCGCAGCTCCTCCACCCGAATGTCCAGCTCTTCCTGCTCGCGGAGAAGGTACCGGGTCAGGATGACGCCGTGGGCGACGGTGAGCGCGCCGACGGCGATGACTCCGAGGACGAAGCCGAGCCAGGGCAATCGCTCGTTGGTGAACGGGACCCGCGCGAAGTTGAATCCGTACGACATGGCGACTCAGGCGACTCTGCCCAAAGCTCCTCCCGCCGCCGCGGCGACCGAATCCGCCAGGCCGGCGTCGACCGTCAGCTCGCTGCCCGCCTTGACCGCTTTCAAGAGGTGGAAAGGCTCGGTGGGGACCTCGAACTGTTCCTCCAGGATCTCGCGCAACCGCGTCACCTCGGGCCGAAGCGAGCGGTAATAGACTCGCTCCAATCTATGCCCCGCGAGCTTCTCGCGGTAGTAGAGGGCCGTCGGGATGATCTCACGCAGCATATCGTCTTCCCCGTAGGCCGAGGGCTCCGAATCGGCGCGAAGCCCGAGCGTGCGCACCAGGGACAGGGAATCGGCCCTTACGAGGCTCAGCGAGAAATAGTCGTGCTCGAAGTTCGCAAAGAAGTAGTCGGCATCCGGTGACAGGTCGCGCCTGGCCACGGGGCCGAGAAGATGCAGAAGACTCAGCGTGGACGGGAGGACGAGGCCGACGTGCAAACCGAGTCCGCTCAGGAGATCCTCGTATTGACTGACGACGTCCTCGCGCATGACCCCGGTGAGAAAGCGCGGTCTTTCCCCCCCAGGGAGACGCTCGAAGGCCACTCGCGCCTGGTCGACGTCGAAAGGAATCGATTTCTTCAGTCGGAACTTGAGCATGGCCACGAGCTCGGCGGAGGACGAAGGCGGATTCGGCAGCTCCAGGATGGTGATGCGTGAGACATAGTCGGGGAGCGTGAGGCCGACCCGTTTGGATGCGCTCGCCCCTGCACGGAGAAACATGTTGTTCAGGGCCTTGGCGAGCCCTTCGGCGTCGAGGATGTTGGGCGATTGCATCGAGAAGGCAACAAGACCCGGGGGGAGCGGCGCGTCGAGGCAGACGTCGATCTCCGTCGTCCGCCGTTTTTCTGAGAGCCGGACGAGTGCCATCTCGCCGGTGCGCAGGTCGAGGCCGAGCCCCGGTGGCTCCGGGTCGACGAGCCAGCTCAAGAGTGCGTTTCGCGGCATGGCTTAGTGCTCACTCACCTGCTAGCTCTCCACGAAAGTGACGCGGTTGATCTCCTCGAGCGTCGATTCGCCGGCGAGAGCCGCCGCCACTGCGGATTCGCGAAGGAATTTCATGCCCTCCGCCCGCGCCGCCTTCTTGATTTCCGCCGACGGGCGCCGCTCGATGAGCATTTCTCGAATCTCGTCCGATAGGTCGAGAAGCTCGCTGATCGCCTGGCGGCCTTTGTAGCCCGTTCCAGTGCATTGGATACAGCCCTCGCCCCGATAGAACGTGTGGTCGGAGAATCGGACCGGGTCGAGGCCCGATTCCTCGAGCAGGATGGGCTCGGCCCGGCAAGGACGCTTGCAGAACGGGCAGATCGTTCGGACCAGCCTCTGCGCGAGGATGCAGTTCAAAGCGGAGACGAAGTTGTACGGCTCGACCCCCATGTTCAGAAAACGGCCGATGACATCGATGACGTTGTTCGCATGAACCGTGGTGAACACCAGATGGCCGGTGAGGGCGGCGTTGATCGCGATTTGCGCGGTTTCGGTGTCGCGGATCTCGCCGACCATGACCTTGTCGGGATCGTGACGCAGTATCGAGCGAAGGCCGCGCGCGAAGGTGAGCCCCTTCTTTTCGTTGACGGGGATCTGGGTGATGCCTTTGAGCTGGTACTCGACCGGATCCTCGATGGTGATGATCTTGTCTTCTTCGTTATAGATTTCCGACAGGGCGGCGTAGAGGGTCGTGGTCTTGCCGCTTCCCGTGGGACCGGTCACCAGAAACATCCCATAGGGCTCGTGGATGAATCTGCGGATTCGCTTCACTTCCGCATCGACGATACCGAGAATATCGAGCCTGAGCTCGCTGAAGCGCTCGCTGATCGACTCCTTGTCCAGGATACGGATGACGGCATCCTCACCATGGATACTCGGCATGAT
>DASPGQ010000224.1 GCA_035620555.1 Vicinamibacteria bacterium | reverse complement strand
TACTATGGCGACCAGCAACTGTACCTGGACTCGACAAAGGCAGAGGAAGAGAGGGAAAAAGAAAAAAAGAAGAAGTGACCGCGGACGTCGACCGCTTTGATGCGCTGGGCGAGGATCTTTGTTACGGCGTCGTGCTCGGAGATGAAAGCGATGACTTTCTCCCCTAAACCCGAATAGGCGACTCGTCTGTCAGCGGACAGTGCCGTAAACAACTAAAAGAACGAGGCATTTTGACTTGAGACGTTCATGGTGGGACAATCCCACCATGAGCACGTCCACCGTGGACTCCAAGAAACGAATCGTGCTGCCTGGCAGCCGGCCCGGGGACGTCTTCGACATCCAGCAGCAGGCCGAAGGCCGCTTTCTCCTCGTCCGACTCGAAAAACCGGAACGAATCCGGCGAGTGAGCAAGTCGGCGTGTTTGGAGGCCATGCGCGAGGCGCCTCTCCGCATGTCGATGACCTGGGAGAAGCTTCGGGAGTTGACTCGCGAGCCATGACCCTTCTGGACACCAACGTGCTCATCTACGCGTTCGACGCGGATTCGCCGCTTTGCGAATGGGCGAGCGAAAAGATCGCCGATGCGGTCGCCGGCGACGGCGGGGCCATCAACGCGGTGAGTCTAGCTGAGCTCTGCGTGGGAGATGAAGAGCCCTCTACAGTGGCGGATCGCGTCCGCAGTTGGGGCGTCGAGATTCTCGACGTGCCAGGAGCCGCCGCGGACGCGTGCGCGCGGGCCTTCCGTCGTTACCGAGAACGACGAATGACCCAGTCGGGAATGCCGATCGCGGACACACCGCTTCCCGATTTTTTCATCGGTGCGCATGCCATGATCCTGGGCGTCCCCCTCGCGACGGCGGATAGAGGCAGGTTCGATACATACTTTCCCGGAGTTGTGCTCGAGACACCTCCTTGAGCCCTACCCGAGAGGGATGGTGTAGGTGACCTCGTCCGCCGCAATCCCGTCGCGGCGCTCGACACCGACGATAGAAATAGCTATCGTCCGCTCTCGATCTGTGAGCGCTCCGGCTCAGCGTGAGATGGCCGCGTCCCGCTGGGTCAGAGTCGCGGGGCTCACGGGAGCGGCTCTCAGCACCGCGCGCTTGACGAGGTTCTGCATCAGCGGGATCTTAAACCCGTTGAAATTCAGGGGCCTGGCCCCTTCCACCGCGGCGCGCCCCGCGAGCACGGCGGTCTCTTCGTTCCGAGGACGGCCTTTGACGAGAGCTTCCACCGACGTCAGGCGTCGCGGCGTGCACTGGACGCCGGCGCAGGCGATCCGCATCGCTTCGATGTTGCCGGAGCCGTCGAGCGTCATCGCGCTCGCCACGTTGACGAGCGGGAAGTCCCACGTGTTGCGGTCCGCGACCTTCTCGAAATAGAAGCTCGCGCCCGACCACGCCCCGGGAATGCGGATGGAGGTGAGAAGATCGCGGGGCTCGAGGACGGTCATGCGGGTGATGTCCACCGCTTCGGGCATGAAGAACTTCTCCGCCGATACGACCCGCTCGCCTCTCACGTTCCGGATCACCATCGACGCGTCGAGCGCCACCAAGGCCGCGGCGCAGTCGGAGGGAGAGACCGCTACACACCGGCCCCGCTCGAAGATCGCGTGCTCGCGGTTCATGGCGACCGGCGTGTCGGCGTAACAGATGTTGCCGCCCGCGCGGTAGCAGGCGAGCCCGAAACGGTAGTACCAGCACCTCGTGTCCTGGCAGACGTTTCCTCCGAGCGTTGCGGCGTTTCGGATCTGGGGGCTGGCAACGCGTCGGGCGGCGTCTCCGAGCACGCCGTACCGCTCGCGAACGAGCGGCGAGCGCTCGATCTCGGTCAGGGTCGTCAACGCGCCGATGTCGATTCCGTCCTCCGTCTCGCGAATGCCTCTGAGGGCTTCGATACCGTCGAGATCGATGACCGCTTCGGGCGACTTGACGCGATCCTTGAACCAGTCGAGGCTGTCGTAGCCGCCTGCCAAGGCCCAGCCGCGCTCGCCAAAGCGGTCCATGAGCTCCACGGCTCCCTCCGCGTCCGTCGGCTGGTAGAGCTCGAACGAGCCCATCATGTCTTGCTTCATGAATCCATCCTCAGTCGGTATTGACCTGGAGCGGTTTGTGAGACTGCGGACGTCCCGCGGCGGCGTTGATGATCATGTCGGGGACCACTGGCGTCCGGTTGAAGTAATGGCCTCCGAGCGCATCCGAGATGGCGCACAATAGCGCCGCGCCCGCGCACCCCATGAGGGGCTCTCCCACGCCCTTCGCCCCCACGGGATTCTGCGGGTCGGGCTCGTCGACGGCGTCCCAGTCCATTTCGAGGGGGACGTCCAAATAAGAAGGAGGCTTCGCCTGGTAGAGTCCCACCGAGTGCGGCACGGCCCACGCCGGGTCGTAGATATGGCGCTCGAGCGTCGCGAGCCCGAAGCCCATCACCGCGCCGCTCTTGACTTGCGCCGCGAGGCCTTGCGGGTGGAGGACGGTGCCGCAATCGGCCACCCCCAGGTAGTCGAGGATCTCGAACTTGCCCGTCTCGAGGTCGAGCTCGATCTCGATGAATCCCGCCGCCAGGGCCGGCACCGTCCCCTTCTTCTCGAGCGTGTCCTTGGCGACGCCGATCAGCCCGGTGCCCGCGAGGGCAGAGACGGCCCCCTTCGTCAGCGGGTTCAAGTCCTCGGACACTTCGTCGCCGCTGAACTTCCCGCCGAGCTCGACCGCTCGCTGAGCCGCCTGGGCATAGGTGATGCGCCGAGACGGGTTCGAGCGCCGGAAGACGGTCTCGTTCCCGATGTCGTAGTCGTCGGGGGCGCCCCCGAGCTCGAGCGCTGCGATCTCTTTGAGCTTCGAGACGGCGTCCGTGGCCGCGGCGAAGTTCGTGCGGCTCATCGTGAAGGACGTGTTGGAGCCGAACTGCCCGAAGTTCCACGGAAGGCCGCGGCTCGAGTCCCCGCGCACGATCGCGCAGTTCTCCCACCGGCACTTCAAGACCTCGGCCGCGACGCGCGACGTGGCGGCAAACGAATAGGTCCCGAGATTACCCACGCCCGTGTGAATGTTGAGCTTGCCGTCCGGCGTGATCCGCACGAGCCCGTCGAAGCCACTCGAGCCCGCGGAGTGGTAGGCCTGCCCGATACCCACGCCGATGACTCTGGATCCGCGTCGGGTGCCGCTCCGGGCGCGCCGCTCGCTCCACGCGAATCGCTCCGCGCCCCGCTCGAGCGCCTCTCCCATGTAGGAGCTCGTGATCGGACCTTGCTCACCGCCGTACTTGGCGTCGTGACCCGGCGCGTTGATCCGCCGAATGGCGAGCGGGTCGATCCCGAGCTCGCGCGCCGCTTTGTCCATCAGCGGCTCGACGGCGATCGCGATTTGGTTCTGTCCCGGCCCCCTCTGCGCCGTCCGAGGAGGGGTGTTGGTCGCCACCGCCACCCCGCGAAAGCGCATCGCTTCCGGCGTGTAAACGATCGAGACGGCGTTGGCCGCCGCCGTCCAATCGCCGAAGCCGGCGTGGGGCCCGTTCTCCTGGACGATGTAGAGGTCGACAGCGAGCACCCTCCCATCGTCGCGGAAACCCATCTTGATCCGACCCTGGAACCCGGCGCGCGCCTGCCCGATGAAGTACTCCTCCGCTCGGCTGATGCGCATCATGACGGGCCGGCCCGTCTTCTTCGCCATGAAAGCCGGGACCGTCTGGAGCGGGTAGGGGCCACCCTTCGAGCCGAAGCCGCCGCCGCAGTTCTCGGCGACGTAGACCAGTTGCTCCGGCTCGACGCCGAGAAGCCGGGAAAGGCCCGGATGCACGAAGCTCTGACTCTGGCTGGAGCCGTACAAGAAGCACTTGCCGTTGTCCCAGTACGCCATGGCGCTTCTCGGCTCCATGGAGTGATGGGAGTTGGCGGCGGTGACGAACGTTTCGTCGAGCACGAGCCTGGCGTTCGCGAACCCGGCTTCGAAGTCTCCGAACGACCACTCGAGCGCGGGCTCGCCCATCGGGAGCTCGCCGTCCCTGCTCGCTTTGAAGTCCTCGTCTTTCCACTTGAGGCGCTTCATCCCCTCACGGGGCACCATGACGTTTCCATCAGCGCGGGCGTCGGGTCCCTTGGGGCGGAGGCTCTTGAGCGGATCAACGCAGAACGGAAGCCGTTCGTAATCGATCCTGATCTTGCCGATCGCGTCTTCGGCAGTGGTCTCGTCCACCGCGGCGACGGCGAGGATCGGCTCGCCGATGAAGTGCGGGGTGTTGGTGAGGATGGGATCGCCGGGCCCTTCTGTTTCCGGCACCTCGTCTGCGGTCAATACCGCCACGACGCCGTCCATCGCGAGCGCTTCGGAGGCATCGATGTTCTTGACCCGAGCGTGCGGCATCGGGCTGAGGAGCAGGCGGCAAAAGAGCATGCCTTCGGCGCGGAAGTCTTCTGCGTACTTCGCCTGCCCCGTGACCTTGCCGCGGATGTCGGGTGGCGTGAAGTCTCTTCCGATCAGCCGATGGGAGTCGTTCGCCATCGCTAGACCTCTCTCGCGGCGCGCATGACGCCGTTCAGGTAGTGGTCGTAGGCGCCGCAGCGGCAGAGATTTCCCGCCATCGCCGCGCGCGCTTCCTCACGCGTCGGGTTCGAGTTGTCTTTCAGGAGCGCCACCGCCGCCATGACCTGGCCGGGCGTGCAAAAACCGCACTGCGGGCCGAGCTCGTCCATGAACGCCTGCTGTACGGGGTGGAGCTCACCCGACGGGCTCTCGAGGCCTTCGACGGTCGTGATGGCACGACCGCGCATCCGGTGCGTCAGCGTCGAGCACGAATAGTGGGCAACGTCGTCGATGAGCACGGTGCAGGCGCCGCACTCGGAGCGGTCGCACCCGAGCTTCGTGCCCGTGAGTCCGAGCTTGTAGCGAAGCGTCATCGCGAGCGTTTCCTGGGGGAGCGCGTCCACCCGGCGCGTCTGCCCGTTGACGTTCAGAGAAAGGAGTCGCTCCACCGCGCCCCGCCGGGCCCGCCCCGCAGCCGCGGGCGTCCGGTAGGCGAGGCTCGAGACGACGACGCCCGAGGCGATGATGGTTTTGATGAACTCACGGCGGGACACCGCCGTGGGAATGGCGAAGCCCTGAAGCGGGCAAGGCTCGTTCGAATCGACCATGGTCCTCTACCAAGTGGCAAGCGGCATTCTGCCTCGACCCGTACGGAGGTTACCACAACCGGGAAACGGGAAAGACCGCCCAGCAAATCTGGCTTGAACCGCTTCCAAGCGGCGCGTAGACTCGCCACGAAATCATGACTCTATCTTCCGGACGTCGACTCGGAGCCTACGAGGTCGTCGAGTCCATCGGTGCCGGTGGCATGGGGGAGGTCTACCATGCCCGGGATACGAAGCTCGGGCGCGACGTCGCCATCAAAGTCCTTCCCGAGTCGTTCGCTTCCGACGACGCGAGGCTCGCCCGCTTCGAGCGGGAAGCGCGCCTCCTCGCCTCGTTGAACCATCCGCGCATTGCGACCCTCCATGGATTCGAGGAGCACGACTCTCTTCGCTTCCTCGTGATGGAGCTCGTTCCCGGCGAGACCCTTGCCGAGAGGCTCCGGCGCGGCCCCATGCCGCTCGATGAAGTCCTGGCGGTTGCTTCCCAGATCGCTGACGGGCTCCAGGCGGCACACGAGAAGAATATCGTGCACCGGGATCTCAAGCCGGCGAACGTGAAGATGACGCCCGAGGGAAATATCAAGCTTCTGGACTTCGGACTGGGAAAGACGTTCGGCGACGACCGTCCGGGGAGCGAGGTTTCGGAGTCGCCCACAGCGATGTACGCCGCGACCGGGGTGGGGTTGATTCTCGGGACCGCTTCCTACATGAGCCCGGAGCAGGCGAGGGGAAAAGCGGTCGACGCCCGCACCGACGTCTGGGCGTTTGGCTGCGTTCTCTGGGAGGCGCTCACCGGACGAAAGACGTTCGACGGCGATACCGCGACCGACATCATCGCTGCGGTGGTCAAGCTCGAGCCCGACTGGAATGCGCTCCCGGCGGACACGCCGGCGTCCGTGCGCAAGGTTCTCAAACGGTGTCTGCAGAAAGATCCCGTGCAAAGGTTCCATTCGATCGCGGACGCTCGTCTCGAGCTCGAAGAAGCGCCGACTGTGGTGACCACGGCTCCGATGGCAACGGCCACCCGACTCCCCTTGGCTCTCGCCTTCGTCGCCGGAGCGCTCCTTACCGCCGTCGTCTGGTGGGGAACGAGACGTGCGCTCCCCCCGGCCGAGCCGGTGCGGCTCACGCTTTCGATTCCGGGCTCGGACGCCGTTCGCTATCCCCAAGTGGCCCCCGTGATCTCGCCCGACGGAAGGCACGTCGTCTACGCCGCGAGCCGCGGTCCGGCGCGACCGCAGCTCTTTCTCCGCTCCCTCGACCGCTTCGGGGCGACGCCCATTCCCGGTACTGAAGGAGTCGACGCGAGCCCCTTCTTCTCGCCTGACGCCGAGTGGCTGGCCTTCTTCGCCGACGGAAGGTTGATGAAGCTCCCTCTCGCTGGGGGCGTTCCCGTTACCCTCACCCAGATTCCCGGCTTTGCGGGCGGCGCCTGGGGCGACGACGGGACGATCGTCCTCGGGACCTCCGAGGGGAGTCTTCTCCGCCTTCCCGATTCGGGAGGGGCGACGGAGCTCCTGCTCGACGCGGGTCCCGACGACCTCAAGTCGTCGCCGTTTCTTCTGCGCGGGAGCCGGGAGGTTCTGTTCTCGTCCTACGCGGAGACGGGTCGGAACATCGAGGTCGCTCGTCTCGACACCGGCGAACGCCGCACTCTCGTGAAAGGGGGCATCAGTATCAATCCGCATTACGTAGATACGGGCCACATCGTCTACCAGGCCCGCACGTCCCTCGTCGCCCTTCCCTTCGACGTCGGTCGACTCGAAGCTCTGGGCCCGGCCGTTCCGGTGCTCGACGGAATCCGGCTCACCGGGCTGGATCGAGGCCAGTTCAGCGTCTCGAGAGACGGCACTCTCCTAACCGTACCCTTGACGAGCCTTTCGTTGCCGAATGGACGGCTCGTTTGGGTGGATCGTGAAGGGAAGGTAGAGCCACTGGGCGACGATCGCCGAGCGTTCGTCCCTCATCCCCGGCTGTCTCCGGACGGCCGCCGGGTCGCGGTGGGAATCGGGGATTTCAGCGGCGGCGCGTCGGACGTCTGGCTCCTCGACGTCGGTCGGGAAAGCTTGAGCCGCATCACCTTCGACGAAGGGGCTTTCAGCTTGAGGCCGTTCTGGTCGCGGGACGGAGCGACGTTGTTCTTTTCCTCGAATCGGAACGGCCCGCTCTTTCACCTGTTCTCCCAGAATGCCGACGGGAGCGGCGAGCCGGCGATGCTGGACGAGGGCCCGTACCGCATCCTGACCTCGGTCTCTTCCGATGGGAACGTGGCCATCTTCCGGCAGCAGTCGGATATCGCCGGAGTGAACCGGAACGTCGGCATGTTCCGCCTCGATGAAGACGACGAACCGGTGCTGCTCCTCGACTCCCCGTACAACGAGCACAGCGGAACGCTCTCTCCCGACGATCGCTTTCTCGCCTACGTCTCCGACGAGAGCGGCCGCGAAGAGATCTATGTCCGCGGCTTTCCCGACCTCGGTCAACGAACGCCGATCTCGACTGACGGCGGCACCGAGCCCCTCTGGTCGCGCGACGGAAAAGAGCTCTTCTACCGGAACGGGGAT
The DNA here is from genome assembly GCA_035620555.1 of Vicinamibacteria bacterium. Lineage (NCBI taxonomy): Bacteria > Pseudomonadati > Acidobacteriota > Vicinamibacteria > Vicinamibacteria bacterium. The sequence goes on along the minus strand of DASPGQ010000224.1, from coordinate 4,263 downwards.
CGGATGATGGCGGTTCCGGTGCTTTCGAGCTCGCCCACGCTCGACGTGGGACGGCCCGTGCTCCTCTTCCAAGGGCGTTTTCAGTCGGGAGACTTCGGCGGGAATCCCGGCACCAACTACGACGTCGCCCCCGACGGCCGCTTTCTGATGATCCAGGAAGAAGGCGCTTCCGCGGAAACGTCGTTCCAGATCGTTCTGAACTGGGGCGAGGAGCTGAAGCGCCTCGCGCCCGTGCGCCCGTAGCGTCCGGCTACTTCTTTCCGGCCGCCCTCGGTTGACGGGAGTTTCCGCCAGATGACCCCCGCGTCCCACGCCGGAACATACGTCGGGATCTGCGCCGGGCCCGAGACCTTCGACGGCCTATCTCTCGGCAGTTCCGTTCGGAAATCATGTCGAATCGCATCGCTGGTGCATACTGGTGCATTTCGGTGCATCATGCTGCTATGGCAGCTCGCGAGACAATCGGCAGAAAAAGTGTGAGCCTTCCGACGCCGATCGCCAAACGCGTGAACGCCATCGCCCGAACGAAGAAGACGAGTGCGAATCGCGTGATCGTCGACCTGATCGAATCGGGTCTGGAGGCCAGGAGCAGGAGAGAAAACGGTTCTTCGAGCTCACCGAGCGGCTGATGCAATCGGACAATGCCAGAGAACAGCAGCGGCTCAAAGACGAGCTCGCTCGGCTTGTCTTCGGTGCCTGACGACCCGGGATGCCGAAGATTCAGTGAACGGAGCTCCCTCCAGCGCTTCTCGATCACCCGTTCGATCGGCTTCGAGAACGAAAGATCACTGCTGGAGACTTGTACGGCTTGAAGCAATGGCGGGAATCGGAACCAGACGCACCCGACGGCCTTTGGTACAAGGACTTCGGGGCCTTCAAGGTCTTCTCCCGTTCGACGTCGGCGGCATCATTGCTGTTGGCCTGGAGGAAGCTCTGCACGTGTGAAATGAGCCCCCGGTCGCGGAGCAGGGGTGAGTATCTTGTGCCGGAAGAGGAGCTCGGCCCGGTGACGTCTTCGGGATGCTCGACGAGCTTTCGCGGAGGCGTCAGGGCGTGAAGGGGAAGCCGCCGCGCCACTCCGGCCGGGCCCCGAGCAGGGAGCGAGCGCTTTCGAGCAAGCCCCGAAGCTACGACAGAGCCAACCATCTAAGTCAAAAGGGGCCCATCCAACCCGAGCGCCGGAGCGTGTCGATAGACGAACCGATTACGACCCTTTCACGAGGAGCTCGACGAACGCCGCTGGCGAGAGCGCGGAGCGTCCGGGCAGGGGAGATTCGAGTAGAGCGCCGTCGCCCGTCACCAGGACGCTTCCGTCGTGGCATGCCAGGAGCGACCACAAGTGTTGGTCGTCGCGATCTGGCGCTTTCTCATCGGCGATGGCAGGTTCGCGAACGATGGCGCTCGCAGCGACCTCAGTCAGCAAGATGTCGATCTCGCTCTCGTTGAGTCCGTGTCGCGCCGCGATCTTCGGGCGCAGCAAAACGGACCGATATTCGGCAAGCAGTTCTACCGAGAGGAGGAAGTCGAACTTGCGATGTAGCATTCCGTCGACGACGCGGGCCGTCGGAGCATCGACATCACCTGTGATGAGGCCGCTGACAAACACGTTGGTATCGACCACGAAAGGGCCGAGCGTCAACGCTGCCGCTCCGCGTCCGTCTCCTCGGTCGCAAGCTGCAGAGCCTCGTGTTCGCTCAAACCAGCGTACTCCCGCGCCCGAGCGACCAATTCAACCGCGCGCGCTGACGACTTGATTCCGTAGAAAGCCAGACTCTCCTCGATGATTTTACCGATCGTCTTGCCTTGCCGAGCCGCGGCTTCTTTCACGGCGCGGTGAGTGTCTTCCGAGAGCGAGATCGTTATCCGTGCCATATTGGTGATTATACACCAAAACACCGAGATGCAGATGCCTGTAGAGAGTGACTTTTGCTAGCGGAGAAACCATCAGCAGGCCTTCTCATGTTCTTTGCTGCTTCAACTGCGGTTACTGACTGCCTCCCGTCAGCCAGCCGGGGATGAGCAGGAAGTTCACGAAAAGAGTGTTATTCGCCCCATTCCAGCGTGAATCTGTCGCCGGGTACACATCGACGTCATCGATCTTGCCGTTCAACTCATAGACCAGACCGAGCATTACAGCTGTCGACTTATCCGGGCGCGGATAGTAGTACCCGTATCCCTCATCTTTCATAGCTATCCGCAGAATTACGCTCACGCGCACGCGCAACGCCCGATACCAATTCCTAGCTCCTCATGGCCTGACCCCCGGCCAAGAACTGGCCCACGAAGTGGTCGAGCTCATCGGCAAGGCAAGCTGTCAGCGTCCAAGGGGGGCGGGGGGCGAACGTTCCACGATCCAGATGTCCGCTTCCGCGCGAGCCGCGCCGTAGTAGATGGTTCGATCGTCGGGGCTGATGGCGAACCCTTCGTTGTAGGCGGCGGGGGCCGGCAGTCGGACGTCGACGCTCGTGCGCCTGAGCGTGACCGTGTCCAGCACCACCAACTCGCTGCCGTTCTTCGCGAAGTAGACGACCCGCCGACCGTCGGCAAGCCACCTGACCGCGGTGGGGTCGTCGGTACTGAGCGCCGTCGTCACCTGCGTGGCCAGGTCGTACACGGCGACACCGGCATTCCCCATCCGTCCGCTGGCGCTCGCGAGGGCGCCGGCGATCCGGGTGCCGTCACGCGACCAGCTCATGGGCAAGAAGTACTTTCCGTCCACATGCCTACCCGTCAGCTCCACGGCCGGGCCGCCGCCGATGGGCGCCAGGTAGACGGCCTGACCGGAGGCGGAGCCGAAGACGAACTGGTCGCCTCTGGGCGACACGGTGACATAGACAGCGCCAGGCTCCTCGCCCGCGAGCCGGCGCAGATTCCCGCCGTCCACGCCGACCGACCAGGCGGCCCAGCGGCCGTCGCGGGTGGAGTAGAAGACGAGCGACCGCCCGTCGGCGGTGAACATCGGCCCGCGATCGCGCGCGGCATCATCGGTCACCCGCCGCATCCGGCCGTCGGCCGAGCCGATGAAGATGTCCTCCTGGTGCTCGCCAATGTTGTAGAACACAATCTGCTCCCCATTCGGCGACACGTCGTTCGGGATGCGGACGTTGTTCTGCGTGTCGAGCACCATCGGCGTGCCGGCCCGCTCGCGGGACGGGTCGAACGGAATCGCGACGGGATTGACCGCTGCCACCCGGGATTGGAACACCAGGCGCGATCCGTCGCGGGAGAGCCGCGGGAGGGCCGCCGAGGCCTGCACGCCCGCCGTCACGGGCTCCGGAGCTCCCTCCGGCTGTCCGCTGGACTCGTCCACCGCGATCCGCCAGAGGTTCGTGGCGCCGCCGCGATCGGAGGAGAAATAGACGAACCGGCCGTCCGGCGACCACACGGGCGACCAGTCGATGGCTGGGTCGTCGGTCACGGCCACGCGCGCGCCCCCGGCCGCCGCGACGGTGAAGATGTCCCGCTGCCCTCCGGTATTGCTCCAGTAGACGATCCGCCGGCCGGACGGCGACAAGGACGGCTGGACGCCATCGCCGTCGATCAGCGTTCGCGGCGTGCCGCCGCCGAAGTCGACCGCATAGAGCGTGCTGTCGCCCACCCGCGACGCGGGGTCGCGGACCTCCTCCGAGGCGAAAGCGATCTGGCGCGAGTCCGGCGACCAGGCCGGGTCGAACCCGAACGCGGTCACTCGCCTCACCGACTCGCCGGTGGCGCCCGCAACGAAGATGCCCCCGACGGCGTTGGACTCGTGAAAGGCCAGGAGCGACCCGTCGGGCGAAAAGGCGGCTCCTCGCTCGTCCCGCTCGGGATCGTCGACGACCGGCGTCGGGTTCCGTCCACCGACCCGTTGCGAGTAGAGACCCCAGCTGCCGTTCCCGCGCGCGGCGTACACAACCGTCCCGCCGTCGGGTGAGATCGTCGGCGACGTCTCCTCGCCGGCCGCCTCCGTGATTCTCGTGAAGTGGCTCCAGCGCGCTTCTGTAGTCGGGCTGCCGCGGTGTATCCATATGCTGGCAGCCGCAAGGAGTATGCCGATCGCCGCCGCCGTCCATGGCAGCCAGCTCCGCGCCGCACGCGCCGGCGACGTCGCCGCCGCCTCGTCCTGCAGGCTCGACGTCTGGAGCGCGATCCGCGCCTCGCCGATGTCGCGCAATCGCATCTTCACGTCGCGCTCCAGGCAGCGCGCCAGAAGCTTCCGCAGGTGCTGTGGCACGCTCTCGGGCAGCGCGCTGAAGTCCGGCGCGTCTTTCAGGACCGATGCCA
>DASPGQ010000223.1 GCA_035620555.1 Vicinamibacteria bacterium | reverse complement strand
GTGGTGACGCCGTACTTGAGGTGGAGCTGCGCGTTCTCGAGCACGACCTCTTCCTGTCGGTCATGGTAGCGAACGAGGGTCTCGTAGCGCTCGGGGGTGTGTCCGCCGTAGAGCGATAGATGCACGTTGGTGTCGATGAAGCCCGGGGTGGCGAATTTTCCAGCCGCGTCGATGATGCGAGCCCCTCGAGGAACTTGAACCGAGCTCGCCGGGCCGATCGCCGCGATCCGATCGCCGTCGACTACAATCACGGCCTCGGGAAGCGGGGGGCCGCCATTCCCGTCGATGACCGTGGCCCCCACGATGGCAACGGTCTCCTGAGCTCCGAGCGTGCCCGCCACGAGGGAGCCGAGCACGGCGATGGCAATCCGGGCCTTCGTTGTTTCTCGCATGCTTCAAACCCTCTCGTTGAAGCGGCGAGTATATCGTCAACGAAACGGGTTGGGATCGCTCAGCTCGGGGCGCGGCGCATCGCCATCCATGCTGCTCATGCCGTGGCGGAACTCGGAAACACGATGAAGTCCGTGGCTCGACCTGTTACTTGATCTCGGGGTTAGCGCGGAATTGGCGTCGAATGAGCCAGTCGAGAGCTCGGTCGGGGAGAATCCATGCGAGCCAGCCGCGGAGGCGCGCATCACGCCCAACGAGATAGCGCGTGCGCGGACGCTTCGTCGTGAGCGCCTCATAGACGACCCCGGCGACTTCCTCGACCGGCGTGGCGGAATTCGCCCTGGTCCTCGCAAGCTCGACCATACGCCCAACGACGTCCCGATAGAGTGACCACCGGTCGTCCGGCATGTTCCGTGTCCGCTCGGTGGCCGCCGCGATGGATTTCTCCCAGATGGGGGTTGCAATGGCACCGGGCTCGATCGAAACCACTTCGACGCCGAATGGTTCCAACTCCCGTCGCAGGGAGTCGCTGAATGCCTCGAGAGCGAACTTGGACATCGCATACGGTCCAAGGAAAGGAGGCGCCAGGCGCCCGGAGATCGAGCTCATGTTGATGATCCGCCCGCGCGCCGCTCGAATTGCGGGGAGAAACGCCTGCGTCACTGCGACCTGGCCGAGAACGTTTACCTCGAGCTGGCGGCGGATGTCGGAAAGCGGGAGAAGCTCGAGCGGCCCACCGACGCTGATCCCGGCGTTGTTGACGAGGCCGAAGATCTCGTCGCCTGGGCGTTCCGCAGCGCGGGTTATGCTCTCGGCGTCCGTCACGTCGAGAATAAGCGGCGCGATACCCTCTTCGCGGAGCGCAGCGGCGTCGGCTTCGTTTCGAACGCCCCCGAAGACGCGAAACTCTCGGTTCCGAAGATATCGGGCCGTGGCACGGCCAATGCCGCTCGAAGCCCCGGTGACGACGACCGTTCGGTGGCTCATCGTGGCAGTTTAGAACGACCGGGACAGTTCTCGTTCAAAACGGTTGAAACGTTTTGCGGAAGGTCGCCATTCACCAGTGAGGGCAGCAGCCAGAAAGAAGGAGAAGGGATTCGATTAGGCCTGAATCGGTGGGAGTGACGCAATCAAGCCCAGGTCTCGGACCCCTTTTCGGTGGATACTCGCCTTGCAGAGCGGGTTCATGGGCTCAGGACTACGCCAGAAAGCCTGCTCCAGGTCGATGTCGACGACCTAGGGAGGTGGCCCAATGACAACCCCGACAAGGAGTCCTGGCTGACTGCCCTCGTCAGTCACATCGGCGAGGGGCTGACGCCAGCATTCCCTCGGTCTGGTGAATTGACGTTCGGACCCAGTTGCCCACCGCTTGTCTTTGGGCCCTTCCCCCCTGAGGTTTCTTCCGTTTCGTCTATCGTAGAGCGAGAGGGAGGGGAAGAAATCGATGGTCAAGCGAATCTGGCATGGCTACACGACACCGGAAAACGCGGACGCATACGAGAGCTTGCTGAAGAAGGAGGTCCTGCCCGGTATCGCGGCTAAGAACATTCGAGGCTATCAAGGCGTCGAGGTCCTGCGGCGCGACCTTGACGCAGAAGTCGAGTTCATCACCGTCATGTCGTTCGACTCATGGGAGGCGGTGAAGGAGTTCGGGGGAGCCGACTACGAACGCGCCTACGTTCCGCCGGCCGCACGCCAAGTTCTCGCCCGTTTCGATGAGCGGTCGCAGCACTATGAGGTTCGGGAGCAGTTCCGTTACTGAGTCGAGGCCTCGCGGGCCTTTCGGACCATCTCGACCAGGACGGCACGCGCCTCTTCGCTGCTTCGCGCTTCGCGGATGAAGGGGATTCGAACACCGCGCATGCCATCGTCGGTCTTCAATCGAACGTGAAATCCGAGCCGGTCGACCGCGGTCATCCTCGCATCTTCCGCGTCGATTCCGGCGGCGTCGTGCGCGAGAAGGAGCATCGCGCTCACGTGGTCCTGGTTCATGTGGTCGATGATTCCCGACGCCGCGTCGGCGAGCGGGTCGGGCTCGGCGGCGAGATATTCTTCGGCCGTCACCCAACCCATCACGCCGAAGCCGCCGACGAAGTACAGGTCGACGAGCTCCATCTGAAAGAACGCGAAATCCTTGAAGTCGACCCAATAAGACGCGTTCTCGTAGCGCGCCAGATAGCGCTCGCGCACCGACTCGAGCGCGTCTTTCGGCGTGCGGACGACCCGCCCCATCAAAGTGACGCGTCCGGCACCGAGCGCGTCTTCCACCTCGGAAGCCTCGGTCACGAACAAGCTCGCCCGATCGTTCGCCAGAAGGTTCTGGGTGTGCATCGCCATCGTGCTGATGAGAAACGTCGGGTTGCCGCGTTCGTCGAGGCCATAGGGGGTCAGTGA
>DASPGQ010000222.1 GCA_035620555.1 Vicinamibacteria bacterium | reverse complement strand
GGCGATCGCGTGCGCCAGCGTCTTTCCGAGCCGGCGAAACCATCGATTCGAGAACGCGTTCGGCGGATCGTCTCCGGCCACTGGAGCAGCCGATACGGACCCACCGAGACGCATCGCGAGAGCCTTCGTATCGCGTCGACCGAGTGGGCCGAGACGAGCGCGCGCCTTCGCGCGCTTCTCGAAGTGGACCTCGTCGAGATCGAGCGAGCCATGGAGGCCGCGGGCGCGCCGTGGACTCCTGGCCGCCGAATCCCCTGAACGAGGCCTTACTTGTATTTCTTGCCCAGCTCCTCCAGGCCTGCCTTGGCGAGGTCATCCGGGGTCATGCAGGGGTGGAATCGAACCGTGGCGTCGAACGCCAGGAACAGGGGCTCGGCAATCGACGGGATCTTGGAGGCATTGGCGACGTCGACCACCATCGTGCCGCCGCGCTTCCCCTCGCGGGCGGTGAAGTAGACGGCCTCCGGCTTAATCTCACCCAGCACCCGCTCGATCGTGGGTCCCGCGGTGCCATTTTTCACCAGGGTGTTGAAGGGCTCGAGCGGCATTTGGAAATCGATCAGCATGCGCATCTTTGAATCTCCTTGTTCGATGAGCGTTTCGGCGAGTCTATCAAAGTAGCATCCGTCACACTGATTTAGAATCGCGCTTCCGCGACCGTGGTATCAGGAGGAGGGGATAGGGAGATCTCTGAAAACCAAGTCAAAGATTTCGCGTAGCTAGGACCTCGCGCGCCGGGCTTCGGTCGCCGGTGCAGCTGATCATGCGCGGGGCGTCGAGGAACCGAAGCTCGAAGCCGAGACGCTCGTAGAGTGCGACGATCCGCGCCGTGGCCTGGTTCGAGAGCGCCACCGGGCCCCGGTGACGAGCCAGCCACTCCGCGGTCCGAACCTGGTCATCCCAGCCGAAACCGCCTTTGGAATAGTGCGTGAACTCGACGTCGTAAGGTGGATCCGCGTACAGAAAATCTGCGGCGTCGATCGAGAGCTCCTCGATGTCGAGGCTGACGAGCTCCCACCCGGCGAAGGCTTCGCGGTAGATGGAGAAATCTCGGACGTAGTTGATGGTTTTGTACTGCCCGAAGGGAACGTTGAACTCGCCGGTCTTGTTGAATCGGCAAAGTCCGTTGTAGCCGGTTCGATTGAGATAGTAGAAGAGCGAAGCCGCTTCCGCGCTCTCGCCACGGCCGGTCGAAAGAAGCCGGTTGAACCGACTCCGGTGCCGGTAGTAGAGCTCCTCGTCGTTTTCGAGCGGGATGTCGATGACGAGTCCTTTCTGAAGCCAGCGGTAGAAGCTCATGAGGTAGGGATTGATGTCGCTGAGGAGCGCCCGCCGCGGTGAGAGTCCGAGGGTGACACCGAGTCCGCCGCAGAAGGGTTCCACGAGTCGCCGATCTCGATGTTTCTCCCAAATCGGCTCGAGAGTCGGAACGAGCCAGCGTTTACCGCCCGCCCACTTTAGCGGAGGCCGGAGCTCACCGGAACCCCACCGAACCTCGGGAAGTCGAAGCTGTCGCGTGGGCTTCCGCATCCGTTCGAAGACGTCTCGCGAACTTTAACACGCCCTCGCCACCCGAAGAGGGGTTCGACTCAGGAGTATTGCTGGTCCGCCTTCGCCGCCAGGATGAAGTCGCTTTCCGTCAGTCCGTCGATCTTGTGGGTCCAGATCTGCAAACGCACCCGCCCCCACGCGAGGTGGATGTCGGGGTGATGCCCTTCCTCCTCGGCGAGCCGTCCCACGCGATTCGTGAAATCGAGCGCCTGTTGGAAATCGTCGAAGGCGTAAACTTTCTCGAGGTGGTGGTTCTCCACGACTTTCCAACCGCTTCCGAGCTTCTCCCGGAGTGCGGCGGTGGCATCGGGACCGAGCGGTGGGACACCTCCTCGGCACGGAACGCAGTGCTTGCTGGCGAGCTCGCTCGTCATCGCGTCTTACCTTTCGACTTGTGTTCTCTTTTTGTCTGATTTATTCTACGGTGAACGTTAGGAGATCCTGATTTGGCGATTCTGACGCCGAGGCAGAAACAAATCTTGAGTTTCCTCAAAGAGAGCATTGCCCAGAACGGATATGCTCCCAGTTTGACGGAAATCGGCCGCCACTTCAATTTGCACTCGATCTCCACGGTCCAGCGCCATCTAGTTCATTTGGAGGAAAAAGGACTCATTCGCCGGCATTGGAATCGGTCGAGGGCGATCGAGGTCCTTGGCGACGACCGGCGTCCCGAGGCGCGGGACGTTCCGCTCGAGGGCCTGATTGCCGCCGGGGAGCCCATCGAGGCGGTGCGGGGCAACGAGCTCGTTGCCGTGCCGGCGGATATGATCGGACGCCGCGATGTGTTCGTCCTCAAGGTTCATGGAGAATCGATGGTGGACGAGCAGGTCCGGGACGGTGACTACGTGATCGTGGAAAAACGTACCGACCCGCGAAACGGTGAGATGGTGGTGGCGCTCGTGAACGGCGATAGTGCAACGCTCAAGAAGTTTTATCGCGAGAAGGATCAGATTCGGCTGCAGCCGGCGCACCCGACGATGAAACCGATCTTCATCCGCGAGGGGGATGTTGCGATCCAGGGTGTGGTCGTAGGTTTGTTGCGAAAATACTGAAACCAGAAAGAGGCAAAGATGACGACGAAGAAATCCATCAACTTCACGGTCGTGCCCCAAGATCCCGAGGACGGCGAGCGCAAAGAGCGGGTGTACGCGAACTTTTGCGCCGTCAGCCACACGCCGTTCGATTTCACCCTCACGTTTTGCGAGATGCATCCTCTCAGCGAGAAGGATGTGGCGGAGTCTCCCGAAGGGGAGACGCGCACCATCCAGGCGCCGGTCAAGACCAAAGTCGTCGTGCCGGTTCAACTGGTGCCCGCGCTCGCCGCGGCCTTGCAGGAGAATCTGCGGATCTATCAACAGTCCTACTCCAACGTCGGATGGGCGAAGGGCAAGCTCGGCGGGAACGTGCATTGAATTGGGGCCGATCGCCGGTCGTCGTGAACGTCGCGGGCGAAGACATGGATTTGACAGTCGGCTAGGGAGACGCTTACCCTCTCAGATTCCATTTTGGAGGAAAACCCATGAAGACGATCCTCATGTTGATGGTGACTGCGCTCGTGATCCTGGGATTCGCGGCCCTTGGGCCGGCCGAAGAAGGTAGCTGGACCGGGTATATCGCCGACGAGGCCTGCTCGAAGGATTACGCGAAATCGAGCGCCGAGAAGCACATCGCCTGCGCCAAAGGATGTGTCTCGAAGGGCGGAAAGTGGGCCCTGGCCATGACCGAGGGGCACGTTGTGCTCGATGTCGACAAGGAGACCGCGGAAAAGCACCTCGGACATAGGGTCATGGTCAAGGGAACCCTCGACGAGCAGAGCAATACCGTCAAAGTCTCCTCTGTCGAGATGGCGCACGAGTAGGGCTCTCGGGCGCTCCGCGCCCGTCGAACAACTCTCGGTAGGCGCGTGGCAAGAACACGAGGCCAAGCGCCGCGTTCGCCAACATGAAAGTCAGGTGCCCGGCAAGGCTGTAGGCGAGGAGCTGGGCGGCGGGCACGATATCTCCGTGAAAGAAGATCCAAGCGAGCGGTGTAGTTCCCAGCCGGGCCACGTTGATCGGTAGGGCGCCGACGAGAAAGATAATCGGTAACGTGGCCAGGAGCCGGGGGAGCGGGATCGCGAACCCGAAGGCCTCCATGGCGTAGCTATGGGCGAGGACCGCGGCAAGGAGCAGCGGCGCTTTCAGCGCGAGGACCTTGACGTAGGACCCAGGCGGGGCGAGACGAAACGTTCGCAAGAGACGCCACTCGGGTGCCTTGAAGAGCCGACCGAGCGGTAAGCCCCCGTGCACATACAGCAAGAAAGCCAGCCACAGGCCCGCGAGGGCAAGCGGGATGAGTAGGAGCGTTCTCGGCAGGCTCTCCGACACGAATGCCATGCCCACCGTTGCCCACAGGACGAGGTGGGTCTTTTGCAGGAAGTCGAGGAAGAGAATGGTGCTCGCCATCTCGAGAAGGCTCGTCCCGAGTCGGCGCGCCAGATAAACGACCATCGCCCCCTGAGAAAGCCGGTGGTTCAGGATGGAAATCAAGTAATCGACGGCCCGCACCGGTGCCAGCTCTCTGAGCGACGTGCCTCCGTGAAACTCACGGACGACGTACCAGAGGACGACGGTGTCGAGCGCGAAGTACAGCAGGGAAAAAGGCACGAGGGCAGCGAAGAAGTCGGAGTAGCGCGCCTGACTGAGCGCCTCGACGAAGGCGGTGAACGGCACCTTTCGAAAGATGAGCACGAAGATGGCGGCGGTGAGGAGCGGGGGAACGATCGCGCGCCACCGGAAGCGCGGGAACGCGCTCGAGGTCGCGGTGGTGGTCGTCTGACTCACGAGGAGCCCAGTCCGGTAATGCGAATCCCGGAGAAGGGGACGCGGTAGCGCCGGTTGATTGCGAGAAGAATACCGGTCATGGCTTCCGCCGCCCGTGCGCCCTGAAGTGGACCGGCGTCGATGCCGCGCAGCCCGGTCTCGTCCACCAGAGCGCAGCTCTCCCGGCGGGCGGGTTCGTCGTCGGAGAAGACCAGCACGTCCTCCGGCTCGGAGTGCTCCCGGGCAAGCGTCCTTGCGGAGACGGTCTGAAACGCGGCAACAATCTGGGAAGTCGTCCCCAACCTTTCGCGGACCGCCTCGGCGGCTGACGGCTCTCCCGAGAGCCGGGGAGGCCAAGCGATCGTGGTGACGATCAGCAGTTTGCCCTCGAGGGCCTCACCGAGCTCGGCCAGGATCTCGAGATGGCTCTGGTGAGGAAGCGCCGAAACGATGATGCCGGCACTCTCGGCCGCGTCACGATTCGAGGTACCCTGGATTTCTGAGCCCGGCACCTTCTGGCGCAGCTCCCCCGCGGCCATTCGGCCCTTTTCGGCATCCCGGGAGCCGACGACGATGGGTCGGCCCGCCCGCGCCCAGCGCGTGACGAGACCTTTGCCCAGCTTCCCCGTGCCGCCCAAGATCGCCAACGCCTCTTTCATTTCCCACTCATCTGAAGAGATCGTGCTCCCGCTTGCGAAGGAGCTCGTCGATTCCGGCCTCGGCCGGAGTGAAAGCATAACCCCGTATGATGGCGACCGGCACGCGATCGAGCTTCCCCATGACGAGCTCGGCGGCGGCCGCGAGCTCGTCGGCGACGGCCACGACGGTGGTCAAAAGCGCCCGACCCGCCGAGTCGAGACGGCCGCGGTGATCGGCCAAGGGCGCCAGGCCGCTGATTCCAATGGCAACGTTGGTCGCTCCTTCCCTCCACGGTCGGCCGAACGTGTCGGAGATGACGACGGCGACCCTCGTCTCTGACGCCTCCTCGATGCGGCGCCTGAGCTCGGCGGCGGAACGATCGGGATCGATGGGAAGAAGGGCAATCTGATCGCGCGATTCGAGGTTCGATGCGTCCACACCCGAGTTCGCACAGACGAAGCCATGCGCGGTCTCGGTGATGAGCACGCCGTGGTCCATCCGCAAGATGCGCTTTGCTTCTCTCAGGACGACGTCCACTTCCCGGGAGTCCTTGGCGAAGCTCTCGGCGTAGCGTCGGGCCAGCGCCGAGGGCTCGACTTCGGCAAGCGAAACGAGCCTCCCTTCGGACTTCGAGACGATCTTCTGAGTGACGACGAGAACGTCACCCTCGATGAGAGCGAGACCTTCGCGCTCGCATGCGTCGAGCAGCATTCGAGCGATGTCGTCGCCCGGGCGTATCTCTGGAAGGCCGCGAACGCCCAGAATCTCGATGCGACTTGCCATCCGAACGGTCAGCTCTCGCGTCCTCAGCGATGTGAACTGAGCGCGACGCTTTCGTCGGTCGCAACGGTGAGTCTCTCGTAATCGCTGTAGTCGATCACGATCTCCTGTCGGTACTCCTTCAGGAAGTAGAGTCGGGCGTCGAGGCTCGCCTCGATCCGATCGAGCAGCCAGAGCTCGTCAGAGGCCAAGAAGCCCACGGCGATGGCCTCCGAACCCTCGGACACTCTGCCGAAGATGCCTCCGAGAAACTTCAAGTTTTCCCGAAAACGAACGCGGAGCCTCGCGATTTGATCGCGAGCGCCATCGATCCAAATCCTCCCTTCGAGTCGAGCGAGAATCTTCTTCGGCCGCGAGTCCGGTTCGTAGCCAGGTTTCGGCTCGAAGTCGAAGACGCGCACCGCGACACCTTCGAGCGTCTCGTTGGGCAATGACGTGAACTCGAAGACCTCGAGCGCTTCTTCTAGGCGGGTTTGCCACCGCTCCGCGCGCTTCTGTATCTTCTCGTTTGTCTTCTGAGCGAGCTCCTCGGGCGAGGATCGCGACTGCTCCGCCAGGAACTCTTGGAATTTGCGTTCCTCGCTGGCCTGATCCTTCTCGTCCAGCGGACGACCGTTTCTTTCGACCAGACGCCGATACTCGCCGCCGGGGGCGGGAGTTACCAGGAAAGTCTCGCTCTTGGCGCGCCGCACTCGGCCATCGTCCGCCACATCGCGCGTCGTGGTCTGCTCGCGAAACGCGTACTGGTGCTCGAGCTCCAGTTGGCGCTCGCGGGCGTCGATGACCCTTCGAATGAGCCGTGCGGCCTCCGCGTCGTCGGCCGGACCAAAAAGCGTGAGCGCGAGCAAGAGGAGCATTCGGCTTCGATGATAGGCAGTCTGCAACGCGCGACGCAAGCGAATGCACGGTCGGGTAGAAGGTGACGGGACCGGGTGGGCGTTGTCCTCACCGGGCAAAACGCCTAGGATCTGCGGACTGTGGGCTCGTGGGGTTCTCTGGTTCCTCACGATCCGCGGACTGAGAATGCGAGGCGCAGCCATCTGCCGGAATGAGCCGGCTCGACCGAGTGCTTCGTCGTTGTGAAGGGAGATGCCATGTCACTGGTGCAAGCCCGGAAGTCTACGATCCTCTTTTGTGCAACGCTCCTCTTGGCGAGCTGCGTCACGCAATCCGAACGTCCGGAGGCGAGAGCGGAAGGGGCGCCGACGCCCACCGGGAACCCGATCACGGGAGAAGGGTTGCCCAACCCAACCCCCCAGGTGACCCGAAACTGGGGCACGCTGCCCGAAGGCAGAGAGTGGGGCTCGACCGCGGGTATCGACATCGACCCAATCGACGGGCACATCTGGGCATACGAGCGCTGCGGCGCGGGCACGTTCGGTGCGGGAACCCCGATCAACTGCGACAACAATCCGGTGGACCCGATCTTCAAGTTCGACCGAAACACCGGGGAGGTGCTCGCCAACTTCGGCGGCGGCACCATGGTCACGCCGCACGGAATTCACGTCGACGCCGGCGGGAATGTGTGGGTGACGGATTTCGCCGGTAACGAGGAGAAGACCAAAGGGCACCAGGTGCACAAATTCAGTCCTGAGGGCGAGCTCCTGATGAGCCTCGGCACCGCGGGGCAGGCGGGCTCCGGCCCCAACCAGTTCAACCAGCCCAACGACGTCATCACCGCGCCGGATGGGAGCATCTTCGTGGCCGATGGCCACAGCGGTCAGGGTATGACGACGAACCAGGAGATGGAGGAGGGCCGCGCCGCGGGATTGACCGCCCGCATCGTCAAGTTGTCCGCCGACGGCACTTACATCAAGGAATGGGGTCAGATCGGCGTCCGGCATGGTGAGTTCCGGACGCCACACGCTCTCGCGTTCGATTCGCAAGGTAGGCTCTGGGTCGCCGACCGCGGAAATCACCGCATCGAAATCTTCGACCAGGATGGCAATTATCTCGAATCGCGGTACCTGTACGGACGCATCAGCGGCCTCTTCATCAAAGACGACCTGGTTTATGCGATCGACTCCGAGTCGAGCCCGACCAACCACCCCAACTGGCGGAATGGCGTCCGCGTCGGGCCGGTGGACGGGGACCACATCACTGCCTTCATCCCGCCGTTCGAGCGGGAGAACAGGGTCTATCAGGGCACCGCGGGCGAGGGCGTCGCCGTCGACGCAGACGGCAACGTCTACGCCGCGGAAGGCCCCAACTCGCTGGAACAGGCCGGTGGCGCGTTCACCAAATACTCGGTAACCAAGTAAACGCTCGTCGGGGTTCCCCAAGCGGAAGCGGATCGGAGCACGGAGGCACCTGACCCGGTCAGCGGACTAGCCTTCGACGACTGGGCTCGTAGGTTCGTGAGCGGGCCCCTGCTTCGGGCCATCCTTGACCCAAGCGAAGTCAAGTCAGCTTCCTGAACCCATAACGCATTTGTGTGGTGGGGTTTCTGGTGGTACGATAGCTTCATATATCCAAAAAGAGCTTCTCCAAGGCGCCGGTCCCCCAGACGGCGGCGCCGACGAGCCTCTGCATGGAGGTGCTTGCGGTGTTGAAGCACGGAGAGTTCAGCGGGCTAGCGCTCGAACCCGAGGTCTCGGAGCGTGACTGCGAATCGTTGCACGATCGGGATCGCGAGAGGATCTTTCGCTTTTTTCGTCTGAACTTGAGCCCCAGGGAAGTGGAGTACCACTGGCAACGGCTTCTCTTGCATCGTTCTCGGTTTCCCGCGAATGGAGGAAGGAAGGTCGATCTCCGGACGGCCGCCTTTGATTACTTTCTCAACGAGACCGATCTTCTGGTCGAACCGCTCGTCATGGAAACGGAGGCGCTCCGGCAAACCGAGCTCATGGCGTATTTCGACCGCCTGACCGGCCTCCACAACTATGCTTACTTCGAGAGCGAGGTCAAAACCGAGGTCGCCCGCGCCCGGCGTTATCAGACTTCCCTATGTCTGCTTCTGCTCGACCTCGACGGCTTCAAACAAGTCAACGACACCCTTGGCCATCGAAAGGGAAACGAGGTCCTTCGCGACGTGGGCCAATTGCTCCTCACCCGCCTGCGTTCTAGCGACCTGGTGGCACGCTTCGGCGGTGACGAATTCGCGATGCTCCTGCATCGAACCGATCCCGAGAACGGCCAGCGAGTGGCCCAGAGCCTTTGTGAGAGCATTGACGGCCAGTTCCGCCAAGGGCCCTTCGCTCGGTTGTCACGGCCGTTGACCGCGAGCTTTGGTCTGAGCGCTCTTCCCACGCACGCCGAAGACGAAGTCCGATTGTTCGAGCTCGCCGACCAGGCCCTCTACCGCGCCAAGCGATCCGGGGGAAACCGAGTCGTGCACGCTTCCTGACGCCACCGGATACTGTGGCCGGATGAAGCGGCTGCGGACATCCGAGGCCAGCCCGAACGAACCCCAACCCGCCCAGAGCGCCACGACTCCGAAAGCGAGCCATTTTCTCGGGACCCCTCCCTGGGCGAGACGGTCGACCGCAGCCCCAACGATGAGAACCATCACTGGCAGGATCACGAGATCGTCTTTGGAGAACTGGAAGATGTGCGTCGCGCCGAGACCGGACCTCAGAAAATTGAGCCCGAGGAACGTGCCCGATGCGGCGAAAGCGAGGGCCTCGCCGAGAACCGGGGCCTTGGAGCGCGCCATCATCGCCAGTCCGCAGACGAGAACGAGTCCGAAGGGAGCAAGATAAAAGAGTCGAGCTCGATGGACCGACATCCGAATAGCATCCAGGGGAGTGAGACGAAGATCGACAAGCCCGCGTGCTTCGAGGACCGATGCCGACGTGAAGCCCCTGTCTCCCAGAAGCTCGGGCACGTACTGGCCGTAGAACGTGAGAAGCGCGACGAGCGCGCCGGCGAGCGCCCAGGCGGCGATCGCGGTGGCACGCTCCCACGGCTGTCTAGCGGCGAGCAGGGCGAGGCAGAGTAGCGGCACGAAAAGCCCCAACACGAGGGCACTCCCCGCATAGGAAAGAAGCGAGACCGCCACCAGCAGACAGATGCCGGCACCGTAAAGCGGCTTTCCGAGACGGTCGAAGAAGAAGACGAGGTAGAGAACGAGAGCCGTATCGCCGAAATGGCCGAGAAGCGCCGCGTAGGAGGCGACAGCCAGTCGGAACCCGACGACGCGCGCGCTCGCATGAAGGGCAACGGCGACTAGGGCGGCCCGGGGCGACAGACCGAGCTTCTGCCCCAGCGAGTACAGGGCGAGAGCTTCGATCGCGACCAGCGTCGTGGGCAGAAGCTTCATCCAATCCTCCACCGGAAGCTGGATGAGACTCAACGGATAGACGCTCAGATAGAGGAGCGGCGGGTAGGGAAACGCAAGCCACTGCCCTCCGACGATCTGGAGACCGAGAAGGTGTCGATGCTGGTTCTCGATGTACCCGTTGAAGAAGCCCGAGAGCCCCTCGGTCCAGATGAGGGACACGAACTTCGAGTGCGTACGTACGTCGGGATAGTAGAAGTCCGGGTGAAACAGAGCGAACAGCCGGACGGCCGTTCCGAATAGGACGATGAGAGCCGCCCACTTGGCCTCGGGGCGTGCCAAGGACGATCCCTCCGAGCGCCGGCGGACTCGAAAAAAAGCCGACAGAGCCAGGGCCAATCCATGATAGCGAAACCCCAGGGTGGTGCAGACGTGAATTGGCCACAGAGGGTTCGCGGCGGAGGCGGCGGAGAGTGCGGCCAAGCTCCCGAGGCCGATAAGGAGCGCTTTTCCCCGCCCGATGCCAAGAAGTCGGGGCACGATGTAGAAAACGACTACCCACGACAGAAGCCACGCGAAAGCGGTCGGCGCGGGAAGAAGCGCGCCGAACCTGAAGGCCGGTCGGATCAGCATCCAGTCGAGGGCGATTCCCAGCGGTCGCGGGTCGTTCGATTTGGAGACGAGCCCGAGCTGGAATCTTCCCGAGGTTCCCCTCGAGCGCAGCGTCTGAAGGGTGAAATCCCGCTGGGGAACATGGATCGTCTCGACCAGCTCCGAGTCGAGGAAGAAACGTACCTCGGCTGGGGCGTCTATGTGTCGTTTGTAGCGGAGGATGACGTCGTACGGTCCGCGGATCGAGAACGGCAACCGAACCGTCGAGCGAGTCGTCGACCAGTGGATGAGCGTGGGCTCGTCGATCTCGAAGTCCTCGCGGAACCCGGTAACATATCGCGCGTCGTTCGGACCGAAATCGAGAAAGATCTCTCCGCCAAGCTGGGTCGCGCCCCACAGCACCAGAGTGGATGCGAGAACGAGAAGGCCGGCGTTCCGGACCTCCAATCTCATGGCTCTTCGTCGTTGATGAGACGCGCCAGGTAATAGTCGCAAACACCGCTCCGGAACTGCCTTTCCTCCTCGATTCGGAAGTGCGGCTCGAGCAACGCGTGGTACCTTTCGGCGGGCCGGATGTAGTGCCCGTTTTCGACGCAGTGGAGCAGGTGGCCCACAAGATTCAAACGAGACTCCGTGGGGACGTCCTCGATGACGAGGATGCGGCCCGCCGGGCGCACGACGCGTCTCAGGCTATTGGCGACCCTGCCCACATCGACATCGTCGAGGTGATGCAGGAGACCGTAGACGAGCGCGTCGTCGAACGAGCCCTGGGGGAAATCGAGCGCGCGAGCGTCCTGCAGCTCGAACGTTCCTCGATAATGCTCTCGGGCATATCTCACGTAGTTGGGGTTGAGATCGATTCCGGTGTAGCTTCCTTCGTCGAACAGGTCGGAGAAAGCGCCGGGACCGCAGGCAACGTCGATGACCCTCCGTTCGGGACTCGAGCCGAGATGCTCGCGAATCGTGCTTCTTATGACGATAAAATTACTCTCGAAGAGTCCTCGGCAGAAAAGGAAGAGCCGAGGGTAGTTGGAGAGTTTTTCGATGACAGCGTGCAGCATGTTGTTGGCAGGCATAGTATCTCAGACCCCGATCGCCCGGGTGAGCACCCTGGCAGCCGTGGTCGGGCTGGGCCTCGTTGGTTGCGAGATCGGTACCGAGCCACCCTCGAGCGAACCGTCTGCCGCGCCGTCGGTCACGCCCGCCGCTCCCCCTCCGATCACCCCGCCTCCGCCGCCACCCGCGCCGGTCGCCTCGACCGTCGTCCAGGGAGTGGCCTCGCTCGAGGAGCAGGTCATTCACGTGTTCGAGGCCGCAGGACCGGGCGTCGTGAATATCACCAGCCGTAGCCTCGGATACGACTTCTTCTTGCGAGCGGTGCCGCAGGAGGGATCCGGCTCTGGGTTCGTCTACGACGAGGCGGGCCACATCGTCACGAACTTTCACGTGATCGAAAGGGCTCGAGAGGTCTATGTGACGTTCTTCGACGAGACCCGGGTCGAGGCTCAGGTGGTCGGCGTCGATCCTTCGAACGATTTGGCGGTAATCAAAGTGGATGTTCCCCGCGATTTGCTTCGGCCGATTCCCGTAGAAAGCTCGGACGATCTCCGGGTGGGGCGGTTCGTCGTCGCCATCGGCAATCCGTTCGGCCTCCAGCAAACCCTGACGACGGGTGTCGTGAGCTCGCTCGGCCGGGTCATCGAAGGCCCCGACGGGCGTTTCATCGGAGAGATCATCCAGACCGACGCCGCCATCAACCCCGGTAACTCCGGCGGCCCGCTTCTCGATCTCGACGGAGACGTCATCGGCGTCAACACCGCCATCATAAGTCCCAGCCAGGCCTCGGCCGGCATCGGGTTCGCTATCCCCTCGAGGACGCTGCGTCGAGTTCTGCCGGAGCTCATCGGTCGCGGACGCTACGCGCACCCCTGGTTGGGTGTGCGACTCATGAACGTGAGCGACAATCTGGCGACGCTTCTCAACCGTAACGGCGTGCGCACTCCTGGAGGCGGCGGCATCGTGGTATACGAGGTCGTCGGGCGTGGGCCGGCGGCGCGCGCCGGGATCCAGGGCCCGAGTCGACTCGGGCGTCTCGGGAACTTGACGATTCCTTTGGAAGCGGACTACATCCTCGCCATCGACGACGCGCCCATCAAGACGGATCGGGATCTGACCGTGCTGCTCGAGACTCGCTATCGGGTCGGCGACCGCGTGAAAGTGACGCTCTGGCGGGACGGTCGAGTCATGGAGGTCGACGTCGAGTTAGGAGAACGCCCCGAGTAGCTCCGCAGGAGCCTAACCATCGTGCAGTGAGGCCCCCGCGGTCATCGCGAGTTGGCTGAAGAACCGGGCGCCGACGAGAAGCACACCCTCGTCGACGTCGAACCGGCTCGAGTGAGCGGGATGGGCCTCCGTTCCTGGCGCGCGTACACCGAGCCGGACGTAACATCCTGGGACCTTCTCGAGGAAGTATGCGAAATCCTCACCGCCCATATTGGGAGTGTGCAATTCGACGGTGTTGTCGGCGCCCACCACGTCGAGCGCCGCTCGTCGAGCGAGGGCGGCCATCTCGGGAGAGTTCAACACCGCGGGAGTTCCCTCGACAAACGAGACACGAAGGCTCGCGGCCTGCGCTTCGGCGATCGATCGAGCCATTCGCTCGACAGACGCCATCACGCGTTCCCGGACGGACGGCTCGAGCGTGCGGATCGTCCCTTCCAGAATGGCCCGTGAGGCCAGCACATTTGCTGCCGTGCCCGCCTCGAACCGTCCCACGGTGACGACGGCGGCGTGAGCGGGGTTCACCTCGCGTGCGACCACGCTCTGGAGCGCCGTAACCAGCAAGCTGCCGACCACCACGGCGTCCACGCCCTCGTGAGGCCGCGCGGCGTGAGCTCCCTTGCCGTCGATCTGGATTCGGAAGCCATCGGTCGACGCGTTGACCGCTCCGGCGTGGACCACGATCTGGCCCGTCGAGTAGCCGCGGTCGACGTGGCCGCCGAAGATCATGGCGACGTCCTCGAGCGCGCCCGCATCGATCATCGCCTTGGCCCCGCTGCCCCTTTCTTCCGCGGGCTGAAACAGGATGCGAACCGGCGCGGGCAAGCTTCCCTCGTTCGCCAGAATCTCGGCGGCCCCGAGCACCATCGTGACGTGGGCGTCATGCCCGCAGGCGTGCATCACGCCTTGGTTTACCGAGGCGAAGGGAAGCCCGGTCTCCTCCTGGATGGGAAGAGCGTCCATGTCGGCACGAAGGGCGATCTTCGGGCCCGATGGCCCGTCGATTTCGGCGACGATTCCGGTCTCGGCGACCTCGGCTCGGTAGGGGATACCAATGCGGTCGAGCTCGGAAGCGATCCGTTCGGCGGTGCGCCGTTCTTCGAAAGCGAGCTCGGGGTGGCGGTGCAGATCGCGCCGAACGGCTACGAGCCGTGCGGCAAGCTCGGGGTCGTGTTCTTTCATGTTTGTGCTTGGCCTGCTACAGAACGCCCGTTTCGTGCAGGAGCTCGAGAGTACCGACCAGGTCGCTCAGCTCGCTCAAGTCGAGCTCGGGCGTTCTGATCTCCGACAACGGGGGAGAGGATGGGTGGTCGGCGAGCTCGATCGTCAGAGGGTACTCGAACGCCCGCTCGCTGAAGTAGATCTGACTGGTTCGTGAGAGCAAGAAGTCGACGAACCGCTGCGCGACCTCGGCTTCGTTCGTGTTCGTGACGATCCCGACTCCGGCGAGGTTCACCAGCGCCCCGGCCCCGCCATCGGCAGGGCTGTAGTTGCGAACGGGTGGATCGGAGCTCGCCTGGCTTCGAAACTGAAGGAGATAGTAGTGGTTCGTGAGGCCGATGTCGACTTCTCCCCGAACAGTCGCATCGAAGAGGCCGTCGTTGTCGGGGTAGGAGCGCGGCTCGTTGGCCAGCATTCGCTCGAGCCAGCCTCGCGTGGCTTCGTCACCTTCGAGGACGCGCATCGCGGTGACGAAGGCCTGGAACGATCCGTTCGACGGGGCCCAGCCAAGCCGCCTCTTGAAACGGGAGTCGGTGAGCTCCATGGCGGAGCGCGGGAGCTCGCTTTCTGCAACGCGCTCGGTGTTGTAGATCAAGACGCGGGCTCGGCCCGAGACCCCGACCCAGCGCCCGTCACGGGCGCGGAAGCGCGAATCGACGCGCTCGAGAGTGTCTCGCGGAAGCTCCCGGAGACGACCCTCTCGTGCGAGAGCCCCAAGCGCGCCAGCGTCCTGGCCGTAGTAGATATCCGCTTCGGTGTCGTCGCCCTCTTCGATGATGAGAGCCGCCAGCTCCGCCGTACCGCCGTAACGAACTCGTACGTCGACCTGCGTTTCCGAGCGAAATCGATCGACGAGGGGCGCCACGAGGGCCTCGCTTCTTCCCGAGTAAAGAGTTAGCGCAGGCTCTTGCGGCGATGATCCGCAACCAGGTAGAAGCACCAACAGCCAGGCCGAGCGGTACGCGGACGCCACGGTCTCGATTGTAGCTTGTGTTTCCGGATGGCCGAAAGCTACGATTCAATACTGTTGAGTTCGGATACCTACGCCCTCGTTGAGGAGCTCAAGCCTCACTATGAGGCACTGGCGCGGTGCCGGTCTACTCCGGAGCTGCGCGAGCTCCCACTCTATCGGCAGCTCGAGCCCATCGTGGAGCGGGTCTTGAACACCGCCGTTCATGCCTGCTTCGGCGAGCGCTCGGCGTCCGCCAAGGCAAGGTATCGTGTCGTCTCCTGGAACCTCGAGCGAGGCATCGAGCTCCCGGGGCAGCTCGAGGCGATGCGACGTCATCCGTACTTGAGGGACGCCGACCTCTTCTTGTTGACCGAGACGGACATCGGCATGGCTCGATCGGGAAATCACGACGTGGCGCGTACCCTGGCGCGGGAGCTTGGGCTCGAGTATGCCTTCGCGCCGTGCTATCTCAATCTGGCCAAAGGTGCCGGAGTCGAATACGACGTAGAGGGTGAGAATACGGTTGGACTGCATGGAAACGCGATTCTGAGCCGCTATCCTTTGATATCGCCCCGGTCGATTCCACTCGAGAACGGCAAAGACAAGATGGCGGGGCGAGAAAAGCGGCTAGGAAACCAGTCCGCTCTCGTCGTCGAGGTGGAATTCCCCCAGCGCACGCTGACGGCGGTCTCGGTTCATCTGGACGCTCAGTCGCGTCAGCGGCACCGGCGCGACCAGATGCGCGATGTGCTGGAGGCCATCGGGGGAAAGGAGGCAGCCATCATCGGGGGGGACTGGAACACGACGACTCACAATTCGTCGCGAGCGCTCCCCGCGATCCTGGGTTACTGGCTTCGAGTCTTCCTTGGAGTCGATCGTTCCATCCAGCATTACCTCCACCCCTATCGATGGTTCGAGCGGGAGCTCTTCGCGCTCTTGGAGTCCAGGGACTTCGACTATCGCGCCTGCAACGCGCTCGGCACCCGTACGATGTCGTACGACGTCGCCTGTGCCAAGACCCGCCAGAATCTGGGCGAGTGGGTTCCCGGTTGGTGTTTCGCCTTTCTCCGGTGGGCGCTCCGACGCCACGGGGGGCGTTGCCCCTTCAAAGTGGACTGGTTTGCTACCCGGGGCTTGAGAGCGGAGAACCCGGTGGTGCTGCATGAGTTTCGCGAGGGACTCGAGGTTCCGCTCTCCGACCACGATCCCATCGGGGTGGACCTAGTCTTTCCGTCAGCGATAAGCTGATAAACTTTAACCTCGTGAGCCTGTTCCTGTGTGCGGAGGCGTTCTGGTTTTTGGCCGCGGTGCCATCCGCTTATCGCGAGAATCCGGAGTTCATCGGCGCCGAGCGCTGCAAACTGTGCCACCGGGCGATCTACGAGTCGTGGTCGAAGACGGCTCACGCTCGCACCGGGGATTCCATTCCCGAGCCACTCGAGTCGTGCGGGGCCTGCCACGACACATCGCCGGAAAGGCGGGGCCGCGTCGAATGCGAAGCATGTCACGGAGCGGGCGGTAACTACTGGCCGGCCGAGGTGATGATTGATTCCGAAAAGGCGGTGATGGCCGGCCTCCTGTATCCATCGGAATCAACCTGCCTCGTTTGTCACGACAACGACGAGCCCGATCACCGTCGAGATTTCGTCTTGCCTCCACCGTCGGATTGGAGCGGGGTGATCCACGTGCTTCCGGAACCGTGAGCCCGCCAGTCTTCGCTTATCCAGAGGGGCTGCATTTCACCTGCTCGCGCTGCGGCGACTGCTGCCGCGGATGGAACGTCGCGCTCGGCCCGGGCGAACCGGAGAGCCTGCGCGAGTTGGACTGGAAAGACAAAGTTCCCGAACTCGTCGACGTTGCGCCCGGTACGAAGTTCGGACCGAAGTACGCCCTGACCCGGAAAGAGGACGGCTCGTGCATCTACCTCGGAAAAGAGAACCAGTGTCTCATCCACGAACATTTCGGCGTCCTCCGAAAGCCGCTCATGTGCCGCCTGTTCCCCTTCGGGTTTCTTCCTGTAGGCGATCGGGTAGCGGTAGACGTCTCGTTCGCTTGCAAGGCCGTGAGCGAAGACCGAGGCGCTCCCTTGAGGGAACGTCTGCCCGAGTGGGTCTGTCTGCTGCAAGGCCCACCGGCTCAAGAGACGGGGCACGCATTCTCCAAGAAGTATCGGATCGAAGGCGAGCTTCTCTGGGAGTTGGAACATGGGATTGTGCGTCTCCTGTCGGACCCGCAGGAGACGTTCCTGGAACGAATCCGGGCTGTGTCGGAGTTCATGCGACTGGCGATGACGGCGGATCCGCGAACCGACGCCGCCAGGAGGCTTCGCGAGGTGATGTTGGCGGGCGTACCGAAGCAGCTGAAGGAGCGGCCCATCG
Organism: Vicinamibacteria bacterium; assembly: GCA_035620555.1. Taxonomy (NCBI): domain Bacteria; kingdom Pseudomonadati; phylum Acidobacteriota; class Vicinamibacteria; species Vicinamibacteria bacterium. The sequence goes on along the minus strand of DASPGQ010000222.1, from coordinate 6,382 downwards.
ACCTGGAGCCGATGAACAAGACCCAGCGCGCCGTGTTCTTCCATCTCCTGTTTCTCATGCTGAATCCGACGCCTCCCGATTTGCTCGGCCGAAGCGACACGCGAGCGTCCCACGACCGCGTGAAGGCGGCGGACGCCTACCGCTTCCGTGGGAACCGTCCATGGATCGACAATCGAGTGGCTTCGGCAACGTTTGGCGAGATCGAGACCGTAGCGCTCGGTTACCTCGCCGAGGAAGGGGGGAGAGGGGAAGTCGAGCGCTTCTTGCAGGCGAAGATCGTTGGCCAGCGATTCCTGCGCGAAGGGGAGTCGGAGATCCCTTTCGTCGCCGCCGTGCCCCGGCTGCTCCTGGTCTATCCGATGCTGCTCTGGACGGCCAAGGCGTTTGCCGCCGGAGACGCCCGCCGCGCCGTTTCACGGGAAGACGCACGCCGCGCGCTCCGGCTTCTCGACCGGAGCTACGGTTCGGTTCCTCTCTCTGCGCTTCCCTCGAAGCAGAGAAAGGCATGGGAGTTCATCATCGGCGAGACGGATCTACCATTCGTGGCATCGGTCGAGATGTCGGCCTCCGATCCGTCTTGAATCGCAGCCGTCGCGCCGGCCGTGATACGCTACCGCATCGTTCGCCGGAGCTATCCTTGCTTCACTCTCTTCCCAACCTGCACCCTTTTCTCGTGCACTTTCCGATTGCGTTGTTTACGTCGGCGGTTCTCGCCGACCTGGTACTGCTCGCATGGGCCCGGTTGGCCTGGTTGGATCGCGCGGCGACGCTCGTCTACGCAGGCGCTGCCGTGAGCTCCGGCGCCGCCGCATGGAGCGGAAAGCTCGCCGAGCCCGCTGCCGCGGAAGGGGCCTTGGCCGAGGCGTTGGGAACGCACGGAGACTGGGCGTTTATTACGGTCGTTCTTTTCTTCCTTGTCGGATTCCTTCGCTTCGACGCCCTTTGGCGAGATCGCGCTCGCGAAGCTCCGCGCATTCATCGGGGACGCATCGTGGCGTTCGCGCTCGCGCTCCTCGCGCAGGCCTCTTTGCTGAGGACCGCCGAGTACGGAGGGAGCCTCGTTTTCCGGCACGGCGTCGGGGTGATCGTACCGAGAAGGTAAATCATGTATGCCCATTAGAAATCCCGATTTTTTGGGCCGAAAACCGCAAAATGGCGCTGGAAAAATCGTATTTGAAAAGGATTTTTTGCGATTGGCAAAGAAAACGTGACCCAGATCACCGAATTGAGGACGGCCGAGAGTCATGCTTCGCCCTGTGGTGAGGGCGGAGTCCCCAACCCAAACCAAGGTGTGCGGAGATTACTCTACCCCCGACCCCAACTGGGGTAAGTGGAGACACCGCATCCCCCCAGCTCTGCTCTCGCCACACAAAATGCTCTAGCCTCTTTAGCAGGGTGAAGAAAAGCTCCGTACACCCTGCTTAGAGACGTGGCCAGATCGGATCGCCCTTGGCGATCCGAAGCTCTCCCGTAGCTCCCCAAAGCGCATCTTCGGCGAGTCTCGCGCTTTTTTCGTGCTTGGCGCTTCCGAATCGGCGAAGGATCTCGGCTGCCGATCGGGGCATGACGGGCAACAGGAGGACCGAGGCGATGCGAGTGGCCTCGGCCGCGTCGAAGAGCACTCGGTCGAGCGCCGGCCCGGCTGCCTGGTCTTTGGCGAGGACCCACGGCTGGGCCTCGGTGAGGAACTCGTTGACCGAATCGACGATCTGGTACGCGGCTGCCGCGCCGGCCTGCAGAGCGAGCGCCTCCATCGATTGCCGGTAGGTCTCGATGCACTCTTCGACCCGACTTCGAAGGGGCTCGGTATGCGATGCGGGGATGATGAGCCTGCCATCCCGATAGTTGACCGCCATCGTGGCGATTCGGCTGACGAGGTTTCCCAGATTGTTCGCGAGATCCGCGTTGTAGCGCGCCTCGAAACGCTCCCAGGAGAAATCGCCGTCCTGACCGTACGCGATCTCGCGCACGAGATAGAGCCGAAGGGGATCGGGGCCGAACTTCTCGACGACGTCGAGAGGGTCGACGACCGTACCCAGGGTCTTGCTCATACGCTCGCCCTTGAAGAAGACGAACCCATGGCCGAAGACCTGCCGCGGAAGGGGCAAGCCCGCGCTCAGGAGCATCGCGGGCCAAAGAATGCAGTGGAACCGGGTGATGTCCTTGCCAATGATGTGGAGATCGCAGGGCCACCACTTCTCGAGGAGGGCCTCGTCCTGGCCCAGGCCGACCGCGGAGATGTAGTTGATCACGGCATCAGCCCACACGTAAACGACGCTGCGTGGGTCGAACGGTACCGGGATCCCCCACTTCTGACTCTCGCGGCTGATGGAAATGTCCTCCAGTCCACCCTCGATGACGTTCAGGATCTCGTTTCGTCGGATGCTGGGCTCGAGGAAGCTGGGGTGCTCGCGGTAGTGCCCGAGGAGCCGCTCGCGGTACCTCGACAGCCGAAAGAAATGGTTCTTTTCCTCGAGCCAGGCGGGCTTCGTGCGATGCAGGGGGCAATTGCCGTCCTCGAGATCCTTCTCCTGCTTGAATCCCTCGCACGAGTCGCAATACCAACCTCGATAGGTGCCTTCGAAGGTATCACCGGCATCGTGTATCCGCTGAATCAGCGTTTGCACCGAGACTCGATGACGGGGTTCGGTCGTTCGGATGAAGTCGTCGTACGATACGTCGAGCTTGCTCCAGACGGTTCGGAACTCGTGCTCCATCCGGTCGCAGTAAGCGGCGGGCTCGAGTCCGAGCTCCTGAGCCTTCTTGTAGACGTTCAGGGAATGCTCGTCGTTTCCCATGACGAAATGCGTGTCGTAGCCGGCCAGGCGTTTGAACCGCGCAATCACGTCCGCGGTCACTTTCTCGTACGCCGTTCCCAGATGCGGACGACTGTTGACGTAGTCGATGGCGGTGGTCAGGTAGAATTTCGTCATGTTTCGGGGTTCGAGTTCCTAGCAAATTCTAACAGATAGATAGGGTTGACACGGACGCGGGATCGTTCTTAGAGTGGCAGCCGCATTCGAGGAGCTGTTCATGAAGGGGTCTCTTGCATTATCGACGTTCGTCTTGGCTGTGGCCGGACACGGGTTTGGTGAGGACCCGAGTGGCCCCAATCGCTTCGCCATTCAAGGTGCGCGGCTGCACCTGGGTACGGGCGAGGTCGTCACCGGCGGCATCATCGTCGTCGACGACGGACTCATCACCGCGGTGGGGGTGGACGTGCCCGTCCCCGAGGACGCCTGGGTGATCGAAGCCTCCGAGAAGCACGTCTACCCCGGATTCATCAACGCGTTTTGCGACTTGGGGTTGAAGAAAACGGAACCGGGCGGGGGGGACGGAGGACGCGAGCAAGAACCGGATCTCGCGAGTGGGCCAGAGGATCGTCCCGCTACCACACCGTGGCGGGCGGCAGCCGACGAGTTGACTCTGGAGGATGAGCGCATCGAGTCGTGGCGCAACGCCGGGTTCACCTCGAGCGTCACCGCGCCCCGAGGCGGCATCTTTCCCGGTCAGGCCGCTTTCCTCAACCTCGGTGGTGGCCGCGACCGTGACATGGTCGTATCGTCTCCGGCGGCATTGGTCGTCGATCTGACTCCGCCGGGCGGCGGCCGCAGCTTTCCCGGCTCGCTCATGGGAGTTCTTGCTTACGTCGAGCAGAGTTTTCTCGACGCCACTCATTACCGCGAAAGCGCGAAGGCTTACGAGTCGTCGCCCCGAGGCAAGAAGCGGCCGAGCTACGATCGAGCGCTTGCGCCGTTGTCACGGGCGCAAACCGAACGTTGGCCTGTTTTGTTCCCCGCCAACGAGCGGCACGAGATCGAGCGAGCGATCGCTCTCGCACAAGACTCGTCGGTGCGCCCCGTTCTCTACGGAGTGCACGAGGGCTATGCCGCGGCCGAAGTCTTGCGAGGCGCCGACGTTCCCGTACTGGTGAGCTTGAAGTGGCCGAAGAAGGACGAGAAGGCAGACCCCGATGCCGACGAGCCCCTCAGGGTCTTGCGGCTGCGTGACCGGGCGCCGGCAACGCCCGCGGCACTCGAACATGCCGGCGTCCGCTTCGCCTTCTATACCGAGGACATCGCCCGGCCGGAAGAAGCGATGGCCGGCATCCGCCGGGCGATCGAAGCGGGACTTTCCGCCGAAGCGGCTGTCGCCGCACTCACGCTCGAGGCCGCGACCATCTTCGACCTTGCCGATCGCACCGGGAGTCTCGAGGCGGGGAAGATTGCCAACCTCTTCATCGCCGACGGGGACGCCTTCGAGGAGGGGACGAAGGTGGAGAGCGTCTTCGTGGACGGCAAGAAGTACGACGTGCCGCCCAAAGTCGACGAAGACAAGAAAGAGGAGAAGACGCCATGAAGAAAATCGTCCTCGGGCTCGCCGCCCTTGCGCTCAGCGGGGCGGTCTCGGCCCAAACGATTCTGGTTCGCGGCGGAACGGTCCTCACCGTCACCGACGGCACGATCGAGAGCGGGTCCGTCCTCATTCGGGACGGCAAGATCGTGGAGGTAGGGGCCGGGATCGACGCTCCTGCGGGCGCGGAGGTAATCGACGCCACCGGGAGGTTCGTCCTGCCCGGCATCATCGACGCCCACTCTCACATCGCTGCCGAGTCGATCAACGAGGGAAGCATCGCCGTGTCTTCCATGACGGGTACCGAGTCGGTTCTCGATCCCACCGATATCGACATCTACCGCGAGCTCGCGGGTGGCGTGACAACCTCGAACGTTCTTCACGGAAGCGCGAATCCCATCGGGGGCAAGAACGTGGTCATCAAACATCGGTGGGGGAAGGACGCCGAGGGGTTGAAGTTCCAAGGGGCGATGCCGGGCATCAAGTTCGCTCTCGGTGAGAATCCGAAGCGTTCGCGCGGAACCCGACCGGGCGTTCCGAGGCGATACCCGGCGACGCGCATGGGAGTTCAGGATGTGATTCGCGAGGCATTCACCGAGGCCCGCGCTTACCAGAAGACGTGGCAAGAGTACGAAAGAAAAAAGAGCCAGGGGGAGACCGGCCTGGTGCCACCGCGACGAGACCTCGAGCTCGAGCCCCTCGTCGAGGTTCTCGAAGGCAAACGCCTGGTTCATGCCCACTGTTATCGCGCCGACGAGATCCTGCAACTGTTGCGGCTTGCCGAGGAGTTCGGGTTCCGCATCGCCACGCTCCAGCACGTGCTCGAAGGCTACAAAGTGGCGAAGGAGATTGCCGAGCATGGTGCCGGCGCGTCGACCTTCTCCGATTGGTGGGCCTACAAAGTGGAAGCCTATGACGCGATACCGTACAACGCGGCCCTCATGACCGAGAAAGGCGTTCTCGTCTCGATCAACTCCGACAGCGCCGAGGAGGCGCGCCATCTGAATCAGGAGGCGGCAAAGGCGATGAAATGGGGCGGGCTGTCCGAGGAGCAGGCACTCGCGCTCGTCACCATCAACCCCGCGAAGCAGCTGCGTATCGACGATCGCGTGGGCTCGATCGAAGTTGGCAAAGACGCCGATCTCGCGATCTTCGACGCCCATCCCTTGAGCGTCTATGCCGTGAATCAGATGACGCTCATCGATGGCGAGGTCTACTTCGATCGGGAAAACGATATCGAACAGAGAAAGCGCATCGAGGAAGAGAAACAGACGCTCGTCGGCAAGCAAAAAGGAGAGAAGCGATGAAGCTTCTCTTCGCGCTCTGGGTCGCTCTGTTACCAACGACGCAGGAGGAGGTGTATGCGATCCGCGGGGCGAGGATCGTCACGCTTGCCGGTGAGCCCATCGACAACGGCACGATCGTGATCCGGGGCGGACGGATTTCCGAGGTGGGGGCGAACGTGAGTGTTCCTGCCGGCGCCGAGGTGATCGAGGCCGCGGGTCTCGAAGTCTACCCCGGGGTCATGGACTCGGTCAGTCAGCTGGGGTTGACCGAGATTGGCTCGACCGCCGCCACGGTGGACACCAACGAGCTCGGCGACTACAACCCGCAGCTCCGGGCGGCGACCGCCGTACATCCGGCTAGCGAGCACATCCCGGTGGCCAGGGCAAACGGCATCACCCATGCCTTGTCGGCCCCGGGCAGCCTGGGCGGTTTCGGAGGCGGGGGTGGCTACGGGATCTCTGGCCAGGCCTCGCTCATCCATCTATCCGGCTGGACGGTGGAGGAAATGGCGATCGATCCCTCGGTGGGTATGGTGCTGAACTGGCCGACGCTGAGCACGGAGAGCTTCGATCCGACCACGTTCGAGAGAAAAACGCGCCCGTTCTCCGAGGTGAAGAAAGAGTACGACCGACGCATCGCCGAGCTCGGTGATTGGCTGGCCGCGGCACGGCGCTACCAGCTGAGAGGCGAGGCTGCGGAAAAGGACTGGAAGCTCGAGGCGCTCGCCGCCGTGGTGGGCGGT